>NZ_JBFUES010000613.1:0-4642 GCF_056403875.1 Bradyrhizobium sp. P2_E8 | reverse complement strand
GCCGACGTGTTCGGCCTGCCGGTCTCGACCACCCACGTGCTGTCGTCAGGCGTCGCCGGCACCATGGCCGCGAACGGCTCGGGCCTGCAGATGGCGACCATCCGCAACCTGCTGATGGCCTGGGTGCTGACGCTGCCCTGCGCGATCATGCTGTCTGCCACGCTCTACGTGATCTTCTCGCGGATCTTCTGAGCCGATCAGATCCTCAAAACAAAGGGCCCGTGCGATGCACGGGCCCTTTTCATATGTGCTTCTGGATACCCTTTAAGACGCCGCGAGCGATTCCTCGACCAGCTTGACCCAGTAGGACGTGCCGAACACGATCGCCTCGTCGTTGAAATTGTAGGCGGGGTGGTGCAGGCCGGCGCTGTCGCCGTTGCCGCAGAAGATGAAGGCGCCGGGGCGCGCTTCCAGCATATAGGCGAAATCCTCGCCGCCCATCAGCGGGGGCATCTCGTGCACGTTGGCATCGCCCGCGACCTGCCTCGCGATACGCCGCGCCACCTCGGTCTCCGCGGCGTGGTTGTTCACGACGGGATAGTTGCGCTTGTAGTGCAGGTCGATCTTCGCGCCGGTGATCTGCGCCACGCCCGCCACCACTTCGTGCACGCGCTTCTCGACCAGCTTGCGCACCTCCGGCGACAGCGTGCGGATGGTGCCCCTCAGCGTCGCGGTCTGCGGAATGACGTTGCGGGCATTGCCGGCGTGGAATTCGCAGATCGAGATCACGGCGGATTCCAGCGGATCGACGCTGCGCGCGACGATCGACTGCAAGGCCGTGATCACCTGCGCGCCGACCAGCACGGAATCGATGCATTTGTGCGGACGGGCGGCATGGCCGCCGAGGCCCTCGATCATGATGTCGACCTCGTCGGTCGCCGCCATGATCGGGCCCGGCCGGATCGCGAACGAGCCGATCGGGATGCCCGGGCCGTTGTGCATGCCGTAGACCTGCTCGATGCCGAAGCGCTCCATCAGCCCGTCCTTGACCATGGCCGCGCCGCCGGCACCGCCCTCCTCGGCCGGCTGGAAGATCACGACGGCATCGCCGGCGAAGTTGCGGGTCTCGGCGAGGTAGCGCGCCGCCCCAAGCAGCATCGCGGTGTGGCCGTCATGGCCGCAGGCGTGCATCTTGCCCGGAGTCTTCGAGGCGTAAGGCAGGTTGGTCTGCTCCTCGACCGGCAGCGCGTCCATGTCGGCGCGCAGGCCGATGCTCTTGAGCCCTTCGCCGGCCGGCTTGCTGCCCTTGATCACGCCGACCACGCCGGTCTGGCCGAGGCCGGTCACGACCTCATCGCAGCCGAATTCACGCAGGCGGTCCGCGACGAATGCTGCGGTGCGGTGAACGTCATACAGCAACTCGGGGTGCTGGTGGATGTCCCGGCGCCAGGCCTGAATATCGGGTTGAAGGTCGGCGACGCGGTTCACGATGGGCATGGATGGTCTCAAGCTCTGTGGGAATACAGGACTGTCTACCATGCAAGCCGCAGTCCACCTAACCGCTACGGATCGGGGGGAGCCCTGTCCTCTCGTCATGGCCGGGCTTGTCCCGATCCGCTGCGTCTGCCTATTAGGACAGAAAGCGCGTGGATGTCCGGGACGAGCCCGGGCATGACGCCTGTTTGGGTGGAAGCAGAATGCCAAGGCGGCTTGAAGGTGAGTTTGACTACATTGTCGTTGGGGCGGGCACGGCGGGCTGCATTCTCGCCAACCGCCTGTCGGCCGATCCGAAAAACCGCGTCCTCATTCTCGAAGCCGGCGGCGACGACAACTGGATCTGGTTCCACATTCCGGTCGGCTACCTCTTCGCGATCGGCAATCCGCGCTCGGACTGGATGTTCAAGACCGAGGCCGAGCCGGGCCTGAACGGCCGCGCGCTGGCCTATCCCCGCGGCAAGGTGATCGGCGGCTGCTCGGCGATCAACGCCATGATCTCGATGCGCGGACAGGCCGCCGATTACGACCACTGGCGTCAGCTCGGCATGACCGGCTGGGGCTATGACGACGTGCTGCCACTGTTCAAGCGGCTCGAGGACCACTTCCTTGGACCAAGCGAGCATCATGGCGCCGGCGGCGGCTGGCGCATCGAGCCGCCGCGGATATCGTGGGACGTTCTCGACGCCGTCGGCGATGCCGCAGAAGAAATGGGCATCAAGCGCATCCCGGATTTCAACACCGGCGACAACGAAGGCACCAGCTATTTCCACGTCAACCAGAAGCGCGGCCGGCGCTGGTCGTCGGCGCGCGGCTTTCTCAAACCGGCACTGAACCGGCCCAATCTGCGGCTCGAGAAGCACGTGCTGGTCGACCGCCTCATCATCGAGCAGGGCCGCGCCGTGGGCGTGCGCTTCATCCAGAACGGCGAGGTCATCGAGGCGCGTGCGAAGCGCGAGGTGGTCCTGTCGGCAGGCGCGATCGGCTCGGTGCAGGTGCTGCATCGCTCCGGCATYGGGCCTGCCGACTGGCTGTCGCCGCTCGGCATCGACGTGGTGATGGACAAGCCCGGCGTCGGCCGCAATCTTCAGGATCATCTCCAACAGCGCGCGATCTACAAGGTCGAGGGCGTGCGCACGCTGAACGAGACCTATTACAACCTGTTCCGCCGCGGCCTGATGGGGCTCGACTACGCCTTTCGCCGCCGCGGTCCGCTGACCATGGCGCCGTCGCAGCTCGGCATCTTCACGCGCTCCGATGCAACACGCGCACGCGCCAACATCCAGTTTCACGTGCAGCCGCTGTCGCTCGACAAGTTCGGCGATCCCCTGCACCGCTTCCCCGCCATCACGGTGAGTGCCTGCAATCTCCAGCCGACCTCGCGCGGCACCGTACGGCTGCGCGCAGCGAGCCCGGACGAGAAGCCGATCATCGCACCGAACTATCTGTCGACCGACGACGACCGCCGGGTCGGCGCTGACGCCATCCGCACCACCCGGCGGCTGATGCAGCAGAAGGCGCTCGCAAAATATCGCCCGAGCGAATATCTGCCTGGCCCTTCCGTCGGTGACGACGATGCGTCACTCGCCAAAGCCGCGGGCGATATCGGCACCACCATCTTCCATCCCGTCGGCACCGCGAAGATGGGCGCGGCGAGCGATCCGATGGCGGTGGTGGACGAACGGTTGCGCTTCTACGGCCTCAGCCGCCTTCGCATCGTCGATGCCTCGATCATGCCGACGATCACGTCGGGCAACACCAATACGCCGACCGCGATGATCGCCGAGAAGGGCGCGACGATGATCCTGGAGGATGCGAAGTAGCATCCTGTCCCCATGATCAATCCACATCGCTTCGCCATCGGCCCCACTGATGCGCAGATCGCGATGCTGCGATGGGGCGAGAACGGGAGACCACCCGCCCTGCTCGTGCACGGCACCGGTTTCGTCGCCGACGTCTGGGACGAGGTCGCGCGCGAGCTCGCATCGACCTACACCGTCTACGCGCTCGACCGCCGCGGCCACGGCGCGAGCCACAAGCCCGATGCCTATCATTTCCTTGATTTTGCCGAGGACGTCTGCCGGGTGATCGATGCGCTCGATCTGCGCGACATCTACGGCATCGGCCACAGCGCAGGTGCGACCGATCTCCTGCTCGCGACGAAACTTCGGCCAGGACGCTTCACGCGCCTGTTCGTGATGGAGYCGACCGTCATGGACCCGCGCGCGCCACGGTCCGGAGGATTGAACGAAGAGTCCCTCGCCCGCGTCCAGGGCACGCTGCGTCGGCGGGCCGAGTTCGACAGTGCCGACACCGTGTTCGAACGCTACCGCACCGCGCTGGCGTTTGCCGATTGGACCGAGACCTCGCTCCGGGCCTATGTGCAACACGGCTTCGTGCCGCTCGACGATGGCCGTGTCCGGCTCTGCTGCACACCCGAGATCGAGTACGCGATGCTGCGTCCGATCTACGAGGCGATGGAGCAGGTTTACGTTGGCGATGCCCGCGGCAACCCGTTTGCAGGGCTCGCCAAGATCGAATGCCCTGTCCGCGTCACGACTGCCGTGAAGTCGGGGCCGATCTACAAGGAGATGGCGCGACGCGCCGTGTCGCTGATTCCGCGCGTCAGCACGCTGGTCTTTGAGGGCGCCGGGCACTGCGTGGCGCAGGAAGTGCCGGAACGCGTAGTCGAGGCTGTGCGAGAGTTCGCGAAATAGGTCTCTTGCCCCGGACGCAGCGCAGCACGCCGTGGTGCGCTGCTGAGCCGGGGCCCAGACCGCCCGAGCCGCATGGGTCCCGGCTCTGCAACGCACCGCCAAGAGGCGCTGCGTCGCGTCCGGGACACGAAACATTGCTCACGAAAACGTCATCGCATTCCGCGAATAAACCGGCCCCACCCCCAATCACCTCCCCGAAGCCCAATTCCGGGCGAGAGGAGGCGTGCGATGAGCGGACACGATCACGGGGACGACGGCGTCAGCCGACGCAAGGTGCTGGAATGCATGACCTGGGCCGGCACCGGGGTGCTCTGGACCGTCACGGGCGGCGTGCCGCGCTCGCTCGGCATCATCGATTCCGCGCAAGCTGCGACCGCGGCAGCGCCCGGCATGAGCTTCCTCCAGATCAGCGACAGCCATGTCGGCTTCGACAAGCCGGCCAACCCCAATGCACTCGGCACGCTCGAGGAAGCCGTGGGCAAGATCAACGC
>NZ_JBFUES010000612.1:0-4646 GCF_056403875.1 Bradyrhizobium sp. P2_E8 | reverse complement strand
CGCCAGAACATGGAGCGGCAAATGGCCGCCGGTGGTCAGGCCGGTCAGGCCTAACCAGCCGGATTGGCGGCAGCTGGAGCGGGCAAAAACTCGTTCCAGATCGCCTTGTCGCCGAGCGTTGCGATGAAGGCCCTGTGGGCCTCGCGCTCGGCGTCGGAAATCCGCGGCGCAAGCGGTGTCAGCCGCTGCCGCCGCGGCGCATCGCCAGCCGCATTGATGCGGATTTCCTCGCCTTCCGAAGCCAGCAGCAGCTGCGACTGCCGCGCCCCGACCAGATCGACATAGACCTCGGCCAGAAGCTCGGCGTCGAGCAGCGCGCCGTGCTTGGTGCGGTGGGAATTGTCGATCGCATAGCGCGAGCAGAGATCGTCGAGCCGGTTGGACACGCCCGGATGTTTGCGCCGGGCCAGCAGCAGCGTGTCGACCAGCCGCTCGCGCGGGATCGCGGCGCGCTTGATCCGGTCGAGCTCGGCATTGATGAAGCTGATGTCGAACGAGGCGTTGTGGATCACCAGCGGCGCATCGCCGATGAACTCCAGGAACTCGTCGACGACCTCGTGGAACAACGGCTTCGTCGCCAGGAATTCGGCCGACAGCCCGTGCACCGCAAACGCCTCCGCCGGCATGTCCCGTTCGGGGTTCATGTAGCGGTGGAACGTCTGTCCCGTCGGCATGCGGTTGAACATCTCGACGCAGCCGATTTCGACCAGGCGATCGCCGCGGAGCGGATCGAGGCCGGTGGTTTCGGTGTCGAGGACGATTTCGCGCATGATCAGGAGGCCGTGTGGGACGGCGAATCAGGCTCGCCGCTGCGGCATCTTAACGACCTCGGCCAGGATGTGCGCAATTTGCGCCCGCACCGGTTCAAGTCCGTGCGACGTATCCACTACGAAATCGGCCCGCTTGCGCTTTTCCGCGTCGGGCGTCTGCTTGGCGATGATGGCGTCGAGCTTGGCCTCGTCCATCGTGCCCCGCGCCAGCACCCGCTCGCGCTGCAGTTCCGGCGAGGTCGAGACCACAACGACGGCGTCAACGCGCTTCTCGCCGCCGGTCTCGAACAGCAGCGGGATATCCAGCACCACGACCGGCGCGTTGGCCGCTTCGGCGTCGGCAAAGAATTTCGTCCGGGAGGCACCGAGCATCGGATGAACGATCTGCTCGAGCTGCTTGATCGCGGCGGGATCGTGCACGACGCGCGCCGACAGTTTTGTCCGATCGACCTTGCCGTTCGCGGTGGTGCCGGGGAAGGCGGCTTCGATCGCAGGCGCGGCCTCGCCCTCGTAGAGCTGATGGACGGCGGCATCGGCGTCGTAGACGGGGACGCCGGCCTCCGCGAACAATTTCGCGGTGGTGGATTTGCCCATCCCGATCGAGCCGGTCAGTCCCAGGATCCGCATCAGCGCCCAGCCATCTCTGTCATTCACACCGCAACTAGCCGCTCGCGCCGCAGGAACGCAAGCAGCGGCAGCAGCGGCAGGCCGAGAATGGTGAAATGGTCGCCCTCGATGCGCTCGAACAGATGAATGCCGAGACCTTCGAGCTGATAGGCGCCGACGCTGGTCGTCACTGCGTCGCCGGCCGCGTCGAGATAGGCCGAAAGCTCCGCCTCGCTCATCCGTCGCATGGTCATGCGGGCCACCGAGACGTCCTCGAAGACGATCTTGCCGTCATGTGCCAGGGCCACCGCCGAATTCAGCTCATGGCTTTTGCCGGCGAGATCGCGCAATTGCGCCATCGCCTGCGCGCGGCCGGCGGGCTTGTTGAAGAGACGATCGCCCAGAGCCAGGGTCTGGTCGGCGCCGATGACATAGCTTCCCGGATGGTTGGCCGAGACAGCCTTGGCCTTTTCGCGCGCCAGCAAGAGACCGATGTCGCGCGGACTCGAAAGCTTCGACGCAGCCTGAATGCCGCGCTCGTCGATATCGGCCGTAATCGCTATGAATTCCAGCCCGGCATTCGCCAGCAGCATCTTTCGCGCGCTGCTTTGCGAAGCCAGGATCAACGGAGATTTGCCGCGCCACAGACCCATAGCGAAAACTATTCCGAGGGCCGGTTGCGCTGGCGATCGCTGTAGAGCTTCATGATCGCCGCGGCGGTTTCCTCGATCGAGCGCCGCGTGACGTCGAGCAGCGGCCATTCGTGCTTGGCGCTGAGCTTGCGGGCGAACGCCACCTCCTCGGCGACGGACTGCCTGTCGGTATAGGTGTCGCCGCTGGAGTCGGCGCCCATGGAGAGCAGGCGGTTCTGACGGACCTGGATCAAACGTTCCGGCGTCGCGTGCAGGCTCACCACCAGCGGCCGCGTCAATGTCTCCAATTGCGCCGGCACCGGAATGCCCGGCACCAGCGGCACGTTGGCGGTACGGATGCCGCGATTGGCGAGATAGATCGACGTCGGCGTCTTCGAGGTGCGGGACACGCCGACGAGCACCACGTCGGCATCGTCGAGACCTTCGACATGCTGACCGTCGTCATGGATCATCGTGTAGTTCAGCGCATCGATACGCTTGAAATATTCCGCATTGAGCACGTGCTGCGCGCCGACGCGCCCCGTGGTCGCGGCGCCAAGATACGCCTCGAACAGCTGCATCACCGGGCCGATGATCGACAGGCTCGGAACATTGATCCCCTTGCACTTGTCCTCGAGCCGGGAGACCAGATCCTTCTCGAGCAGCGTGAACAGCACGATGCCCGGCGCCTCCTCGATCTCGTCGAGCACCCGGTCGAGCTGCTTCTGGCTGCGCACCAGCGGGTAGACATGCTCGACCGGCGTGACGTTCGCGTACTGCGCGGCGACGGCGCGCGCGACGGTGATCAACGTCTCGCCGGTGGAGTCGGACACGAGGTGCAGATGGAAATAATTGTTCGAGGTCGGCACAAAAACTCTTTGTATGAGGGCGGTGTGGTGTGTGGATTTCTGTGGAGCTTAACCCCTTGGAAAGGGTTGCGCGACACCAGGGGCGGGACAACCGCCAATTTTCTTCACACCACTGCCCGTGAGAACAAGTCTGGCAGCCCGCCGAGAGAGGAGCGGGATTGCGCGGATAACCCCCTTGATAAGCTGCCGACAGGCGCACGCAAGCCCTTGAGCCCGGACGACTTATCGAAACGGGTAAGGCCTGCGCGGGATATGTTGATGGATGTGAACAAGCGCGGGCGAAGTGGCGGACGGAATTGTGTGAGTCCAATCCACCGTCACTAAGACTCAAACCTTAAGATTCTAAAAGTTTAGGTTTAGATAAGCCGAGCGCTCGGATAAGTGTGCGCTCCCATCTATGAATGAATTCTTACCGGGCTCATTCCATCCACCGTTTGGTGAGCAGAAGCGTTTTCGAGCGAAGCGGATTCCGGTTCGCCGCTAGAAAACGCTTTGAAACAAGAAAGGGAGGCCGCCGGCATGTACGAGTGGATCAAGGCGCTGCACGTGATCGCCGTCATCTCCTGGATGGCGGGCATGCTCTATCTGCCGCGGCTGTTCGTCTATCATTGCGAGGCCGAAATCGGCTCCAGGCAGTCGGAAACGTTCAAGATCATGGAGCGCCGGCTGCTCAAGGCGATCATCAACCCGGCCATGACCATCACCTGGCTTGCCGGGCTCTATCTCGCCTGGTCCGGGCATTGGTTTGCATCCGGTTGGCTGCACGTAAAACTGGCACTGGTCCTGGCGCTGTCCGCGGTCCACGGCTTTTTTTCGCGCTGGTGCAAGGATTTCGCTGCCGACCGGCGTCCGCGAAGTCAGAAATTCTATCGGATTATCAATGAGGTGCCGACGGTCCTGATGATCTTCATCGTCATCATGGTGATCGTGAAACCGTTCTAGGCAGCGATCTCATTGATCGCTCAGCGCTTCGGCTTGCACAGTGAAGGGCGATTTTCTATATTAGCGATATCCCACCCAACGCAGGCGGATGTGGTTGTTTCCGAGCTTTCCAGAGGCCGGACACCGCATCAGGTTTGAAGCCCCCACCGGCACTCACCTTGCCAGACCTGCGGACCCTATCTTCTCACGTCCGCATTTCAGAGCCTCCTCGCACCCCCTCCCTAAGGTTACCCCACAGGACCACCCCAATGCGGGAAATTAAACTCCAGGACCTCAAGTCGAAGACCCCGGCCGAGCTCGTCTCGTTCGCGGAAGAGAATGGGGTCGAGAATGCCAGCACCATGCGCAAGCAGGAGCTGCTGTTCGCCATCCTCAAGCAGCTTTCGCTCGCTGAGACCGACATCGTCGGCGAAGGCGTCGTCGAGGTGCTCTCCGACGGCTTCGGCTTTCTTCGTTCGCCCGATGCCAATTATCTGCCGGGCCCGGACGACATCTACGTTTCGCCCTCGCAGATCCGCCGTTTCGGCCTGCGCACCGGCGATACCATCGAAGGCCACATCCGCAGCCCGAAAGAGGGCGAGCGCTATTTCGCGCTGCTGAAGGTCAACACGCTCAATTTCGAGGATCCGGAAAAGGCCAAGCACAAGGTCAATTTCGACAACCTCACGCCGCTGTTTCCGAACCAGCGTTTCCGCATGGAAATCGACGATCCGACGCGAAAAGACCTTTCTGCAAGGGTGATCGACATCGTCGCGCCGATCGGCAAGGGCCAGCGCGCGTTGATCGTGGCGCCGCCGCGCACGGGTAAAACCGTGCTGATGCAGAAC
>NZ_JBFUES010000611.1:0-4646 GCF_056403875.1 Bradyrhizobium sp. P2_E8 | reverse complement strand
GTGTTCCAGTCGCTGGAAGACGCGTTTCCGACCGCGGGGCAGGGCTCCTTGCGCGCGCTCGCCGGCTGCTTCGGCTTCTCCGGCGACGACGTCGAGAAGCGCTGCCGCGTGCTCTCGGGCGGCGAGAAGGCGCGCCTCGTGATGGCAAAAATGCTGTTCGATCCGCCGAACTTCCTGGTGCTGGACGAGCCGACCAACCATCTCGACCTCGCCACCAAGGAGATGCTGATCACGGCGCTGTCTGATTTCGAGGGCACCATGCTGTTCGTCTCGCACGACCGGCACTTCCTGGCGACGCTGTCGAACCGGGTACTGGAGCTGACGCCCGAAGGCATCCACCAGTTTGGCGGCGGCTACACGGAGTATGTCGCGCGCACGGGGCAGGAAGCGCCGGGGTTGAGGTCATAACGGGCATTGTCCCGGATTTCGCTTCGCTCCATCCGGGATTCAATCTCCGCGCTCTCCGAAGCTGCCGTTGATTTCGCCGACGCCGCCCCAATCGGCAGGCAGCAAGCCAGCACGAACAAAGCGGTGAAGCAACGAATGCGGCCTCGGCGAGGCCGGATTGGGATGCGAAGCAGTCGGCGGTGTCGCGGCGAAAATGTTTTGCTTCCGTCGCCGACACGCTGATCCTGCCGATTCATTTTCCGGCGCCGACCGTCGGGCTGATCAAGCCGCTCGGCGCCGCCTTTGACTATCGTTTCAAGCGGGAGTAGGGCGACCGCACTTCGGACGGTCTAGTAAGTATAGAACATCCGTTGGATCTCCTTGGTGTCGGTCGTCTTGGTCAGCGCCAGCATCAGCAGAATACGCGCCTTTTGAGGATTCAGCGTATCCGAGACGACGAAGTCGTGTTCGTCGTCCTTGGCCTCCCCGTTGCGTGCGACGATGCCGTTTCCGACACGGCTGCTGCGAACGATCACGACACCCTTCTTGCGGGCCTCGTCGAGAGCCGGCTCGACCGCGGGCCGAGCCAGGCTGCCGTCACCCACCCCGGCATGCACGATCCCCTTGGCTCCGGCGGCGACAAAAGCGTCGATCGCGACCCGGTTCATGTTGGCGTAGCCGTAGACGATGTCGACTTGCGGCAGGACATCGAGCTTGGAGACGTCAAATTCGGAGTCCGCCGTGTGCCGGCGCGTCGATTGACGATAGAAGTACGGTTTGTTGCCCTGCATGTAGCCGAGGAAGCCGAGTTCCGGCGTGCGGAAGGTGTCTGCCGTCGAGGTGTTGTTCTTGGTCACGTCGCGAGCTGCGTTGATCTGATCGTTGAGCGCGACGAGTACGCCCTTGCCGACGGCCTCGTCACTGCCTGCGAGGATCACCGCATTAAAGAGGTTGATCGGCCCATCCGCGCTGATCGCTGTCGACGGCCGCATCGCGCCGACGATGACGACAGGTTTCTTGCTCTTGACGACGAGATCTAGAAAATAGCTGGTTTCCTCGATCGTATCAGTCCCGTGCGTGATCACGATCCCATCGACGTCGTCTTGCGCGAGGAGCGCGTTGACGCGCTTGGCGAGCTTGAGCCAGTAGTCATTGTTCATGTTCTCGCTGGCGATCTGGAAAACCTGCTCGCCCTTGACGTTAGCCACCGTTTTCAGTTCGGGAACGGCGTTCAGGAGGGTCTCTATGCCCACCGTGGCTGCGGTGTAGCCGACCACGGTGGTGCTGCTCGCCCCGCTGCCGGCGATCGTGCCACCGGTTGCCAGAACCATGACGTTGGGCAGACCGGGGCCCCTCGCGTTCGCGACGTCAAGACTGATGAGCAGCGCGAAGAGCAAGCTCATTGTCGCGATCATGTGATGACRCACTCGAAACTGCCACATCTCGGTATTCCTTTGCTAGAAAGCCTCGTCGATGCGCCCCGGTTCGCTCGGCACTGCATGATCCGTCAGCCGAGGCCTTCTGTCCAGAGTGGCGATGCTTTTGGATGATTTGGTTCGGACGCTGGGGATGGGGCAACACATATGCGAATGGCCGGGACAAGCCCGGCCATGACGAATTCTTGGAGCTAATGTTCGCCTAGGAAGCAGCGAATTCGCGGCGCCTTATGCGCCGACTTCGCACTTCTTCATGAAGCTGTTCTTGGCGGCGCCGGCGAGCGGCTTGCCGTCGGCGCTGACGGCCTTGGGCGTGCAGGCGTCGGCCTTGCACTTCTTCAGGAACGAGGTCTTGGCTGCGCCTGCGAGCGGCTTGCCGTCCTTGCCGACCGCCTTGCTCTCGCAGGTTTCTTGCGCGAAGGCCGATCCCGCTGCAAAGGTCGCGACGATCGCAGCCAGGAAAATCCGCTTCATCATGGGTGTCTCCCTAAACCAGAAATGGCGAGCGGATTGGAGCCGGGAATCGTGGCGCAATCAAGCAGGATCGGCGCCGACGCGTCTTCGCGCGGTTCATTTTTTCCAGCGATCGAGGGCGGCAATGGCCTTGACGCGCGCGTCGTTCATCGCCGCCTGATTCCCGGGCGTCGACTGCCGCCGGGACGAGGGCTCGTCGAAACCGTGGGTTGCCCCGCGATAGGTCGTGACGTCGATCGGGCTTCCGGCCTGCCGCGAGCGGTCGGCGAATTGCTGGCAGGTCTGCGACGAGACCTCTTCGTCGTCGGCGCCGAGAAACATCGCGATTGGAGCGGCGCTGGAGATGGTCGGCGCGACCAGTGCCTTCCGTCCGCAGCCCGGATAGAACATGAGCGCGCCGCGATAACCGGCTGTCTTGTCGCCCTGCCGGATCATCACGTTCAGTGCGGTGCTGCCGCCATTGGACCAGCCCTGGAGGAAGACCTGCCTGCCGATCACGTCATTGCGTCCGCGCAGATAAGCGAGCGCCCCCTCGGCATCGAGCGGGCGCACGGTCAGTTCGTTGACGTCGGCACGGTCGGGATCGTCGTGGGTGAAGCGGCCGAAGCCGTGCGCCTTGCCGCGTGGGCCGAAACTGTCCGGGAGCAAGGCAAGGTAACCGTGCGCCGACCAGTATTCGCCCCACATCCTGTGGCGCTTGGACAAGGTGGTGGCGTCGCAGGGCGAAGTGGTCCCGGCGCCGACGGACGTGCAGCCGGAATTGTTGTTGCTGGAGTAGGGGCCGCCGCGGCCGTGCAGCATGACGACGGCAGGCCAGGGGCCCGGCGTCGTTGGCTGGAACAGGTAGCCGACGAGCGCGGTGCGGTTGTCGGCGCTGCGAAAATAGACCGTCTGCGGTGCGGCGGAGACGGCCGCGACCGGCACCAGCGAGGCGACGAGGCCGATGAGGAGACGGACAAGATGAGCTGGCAAATCGGTCGGGCCTGATCGCAACGTGATCACACGCCCCGCACGAGCAGCGCCTTGAAATCGGCCCGCGCGCGCTGCGCCTCAGCCCTGGCGACGTCCGAGGCGTCGCCCAAGCCGAAATAGCCGTGGATCAGGCCGGGCCCCTCATGATGCCTGACCCGTACGCCGGCGGCTTCGAGCGCCTGCGCGTAGGCCGCGCCCTCGTCGCGCAACGGATCGAACCAGGCGGTGGTCACGACCGCGGGTGCGACACCTGCAAGGGATGCAGCGCGCAGCGGTGAGACCCGCCAGTCCTTGGCATGGCCGGGTTCGGCGAGATAATGGCCGCAAAACCATTGCATCGTGGCGCGCGTGAGGAAATAGCCGTCGGCATTCTCCGCGCGCGAGGGATAGCGCGCGTTCTCGCGCGCATCGGCGTAAGCGCCGAGGACGTCGGTCACGGGATAGACCAGGAGTTGCGCGGCGAGCTTGATGCCGGCGTCGCGGCAGGCGATCGCGGTGGCGGCTGCGAGATTGCCGCCGGCGCTGTCGCCGGCAACGCCGAGGCGTTTTGCGTCGCCGCCAAATTCCGCGACGCGGTTGAAGATGTCACTCACCGCGGCGAAGGCATCCTCGAAGGCGCCGGGAAAGCGCGTCTCCGGGGGGCGACGATAATCGACGGAGACGACGACCGCGCCGGTCTCGATCGCAAGGTTGCGCGCCTGCCGGTCATGGGTCTCGATGTCGCCCGCGACCCAGCCGCCGCCGTGAAAAAACACCACGGTCGGCGCGGGATCGGTGCCGATTCGGTACACGCGTGCATCGAGTGGGCCGGCGCCGCCTTTCACMTTGATATCCTGCACGGTCTCGACCGGCGGCGGCGGTACGGCCGCGCGCGCGGCAGCCAGTGCGCGCAAGGAATCGCGGGCGCTCTGTGGCGTCATCGTGGTGGGATCGCGCAGCGGCAGCAGTGGAATGATCTGGGCGATGACGGGATCGAGCGGTGCGGCCATTTGCAGGTCCTCGCGGGATTCTTGCCAGGGTTCTTGGTCTTGCTTGCGGCTTAGCATAGATTTCGCGCGCCGCATCGGCAACGGCAATGCCGCGGGATGAACGGGCAGGGAGGTCTCGAGTTGGAATTCGAAGCGTTGGTCCAGTCGCGCCGCAGCGTGCGCGGCTTCAAGAACAAGCCGGTGAAACGTGCGGTAATCGAAGCGATCATCGAGAGCGCCAAGCGCGCGCCGTCGTCGATGAACACCCAGCCCTGGCATGTCCACGTGCTGACAGGCCGCCCGCTGGAAGAGGTGCGCCGCCGCAACATGGAAGAGATGATCGCCGGCGCCAGGGTCAAGCGCGACATCATCAGCCATGGCGAGTACCAGGGCGTGCATCGCACGCGGC
>NZ_JBFUES010000610.1:0-4647 GCF_056403875.1 Bradyrhizobium sp. P2_E8 | reverse complement strand
GTGCGCAATTGCGCACTAGGCCGGGACGACACTGAGTTTGTTGCGAGAGCATCGCACCCATGACATCCGCGTAATTGACCAGCCTCGACGCTGGCTGCAGGTTGGCTGCGGTCCTTCCCCGCTTTAACCCCCACCCGCTCCCCCATGCTCACCATCACCAGCCTCTGGATTCCCTTCACCGTCATTGCCGCGCTCGGGCAGGTCGCGCGCAATGCGATGCAGCGGTCGTTGACGAAGCCACTGGGGACGTGGGGCGCGACGAATATCCGCTTCCTGTTCGGCTTCCCGTTCTCGCTGCTGTTTCTTGGCGTGGTGCTGGTCGCGACCGGGGATCATCTCGACATGCCGCCGTCGGTGTTCTGGCCCTGGCTGCTGTTAGGGGCGCTCAGCCAGATCGTCGCGACCGGCCTGATGCTGCTGGCGATGAACGACCGCTCCTTCGTGGTGACGACGGCATACCTCAAGACCGAGGCGATCCAGACTGCGATCTTCGGCTTCGTCTTCCTCGGCGATCATCTCACCTTGCTGAAGGTACTGGCGATCGTGGTTGCGACCGTCGGCGTCGTCATCACGGCGCTGCGACCCGGCGGTGAGAAAAGCTTTGCTGAGCTGAAGCCGACCATTTTGGGGCTTGTGGCGGCCGCGGCGTTCGCGCTGTCCGCGGTCGGCTTCCGCGGCGCCATCATCACGGTGCCGAACGTGTCCTTCGTGACGGCGGCGTCCTTCACGCTGGTGCTTGGCCTGTTCGTGCAGACTCTGATTCTGACGATCTACCTGCTCTGGCGCGCGCCCAAGATCCTGCAGGCGATCCTTGGCCTGTGGAAGCCGTCACTGTTCGCCGGCTTCATGGGCGCCTTCTCCTCACAGTTCTGGTTCCTGGCGTTCGCGCTGACCGCGGCCGCGAATGTCCGCACGCTCGCCCTCATCGAGGTGCTGTTCGCACAAGGCGTGGCGTACTACTCGTTCAAGCAGCCGATCGCGCCACGCGAGATCTTTGGCATCGTGCTGATCGTGGTCGGCGTGGCGGTGCTGGTGGGGGTGTAGCCGTCATTCCGGGGTGCCCGAAGGGCGAACCCGGACTCTCGAGATCCCCCGATGCGCAATTGCGCATCTGAGGTCTGGTCCTGCGGACCATCCCGGGATGACGCGCTTCGCGCGTCAATTCCTATCTTCCGGCAGCGTCGGCAGCGGCGAGACCTCGATACCTTCGTCGATCAGCGACTTCGCCTCTTCCGGCGAGGCCTCGCCGTAGATCGGGCGGTGCTCCTTGTCGCCATAATGCATCGCGCGGGCTTCGTTGGGGAAGCGCTCGCCGACATTGTCGGCGTTCTTGACGATGTGGTCGCGCAGCTCCTTGAGCTTGGCGCGCAGCTCGCGCTCCTGTGCCATCATCAGGGAGGTCGGTCCCGATGGCGCAGCCTCGGGCGTGGCGGTTGCGGCGGCGGGCTCCGGCGGAGGCGTGGCGGGCCCGCGGCCTTTCTTGCCGACGATGCGCGGGGCCATGATCGCCTTCTCGACCTTGGCCGAGCCGCAGATCGGGCAGCTCACGAGCTTGCGCTTCACCTGCGAATCGTAGGCCGACGAGCTCTGGAACCAGCTTTCGAATGCGTGGTTGCGGTCGCAGTGAAGCGCGTAGCGGATCATGCCGATCCCCGTACCAGATGCAGATGATCCGGCCCGGCCTTGGGGTCGGCGACGCCGAAGCGACGGCCGTGCTGGAGCGACGGGATCGCGCGGCGGGCGGTCTCGACCTTGGCCGGATCGATCTTAGCCATGATGATGCCGGGCTCGACATCGCCTTCGGCGAGGATCTCGCCCCAGGGGTCGATGATCAGCGAGTGGCCATAGGTCTCGCGCTTGTTCTCGTGCAGGCCGGCCTGCGCGGCGGCGAAGATGAAGCAGCCGGTCTCGATCGCGCGCGAACGCAGCAGCACGTGCCAATGCGCCTCGCCGGTCTTGCGCGTGAAGGCCGAGGGCACGGTGATGAAGTACGCACCACTCTCGGCCAGCGCGCGGTAGAGCGCGGGGAAGCGCACGTCGTAGCAGATCGTCAGCCCGACCCGGCCCCAGGGCAGGTCGGAGATCACGGCGGTCTCGCCCGGCTGGTAATTGGCGGATTCGCGATAGCTCTCGCCGTCCGGCAGCTCGATGTCGAACATGTGGATCTTGTCGTAGCTCGCGAGCACATCGCCCTCGGGCCCGATCAGGAACGAGCGGTTGACCGCTTTTTCATCCGAGAAACGCAATGCCAGCGAGCCGACATGGATGTGGATCTTCAGCTCCGCCGCGAGCGCGCGATAAGCCCTCAGCGAGGTGTCGTTCTCTTCGCTCTGGAGGTGCTCGAACAGCGCCTTGCGGTTGAGCTGCATCATGTTGCTGACTTCGGGCGTCTGCACGTAGTCGGCGCCGTTGGCCGCAGCCTGCCGGATCAGCCTGGTGGCCTGCGCGAGGCTGGGCTCGGGCATCAGGCCGGTGCGCATCTGCACCATCGCGGCGGTGAAGGTCCTGTTGTCGCTCATGATTCAGCCTTCACGCTTTCGAGCATGCCGTCGAGCTTGCCCTCGCGGTCGAGTGCGTAGAGGTCGTCACAGCCGCCGACATGGCTGCCGCCGATCCAGATCTGCGGGAAGGTCGAGCCCTCGCCGGCGCGGTCGTACATCTCGTCGCGCCACGACGGGTTCTTGGCGACGTCGAACTCCGCGAAGGTCGCCTTCTTGCGGGTCAGCAGCGATTTGGCCGCGGAACAATAGCCGCAGCCCGGCCTGGTGTAGATCTCGACAGCAGCGGTCATGTCGTCTGGCGCTCTCATGTCATGAATTCATTGAATTATATGGGACTTTACCGGGTCTCCACAACCCGGGCAAAGACCAGCACGTCCACCTGGGCCGCTTTGGCGCGCAGCAAGGCACGGGCGCAGGCCTCCAGCGTCGCCCCAGACGTCAGGACGTCGTCGATCAGGACGATACGGCGGCCCTGCACCTCGGCCTGACGGTCGGGGGATACCTGGAATGCGCCCTGCACATTGGTGGCGCGCTGGGCCCGCGACAGGCCGATCTGCTGCTCGGTGGCGCGCACCCGGCGCAGCACCTCGCCGCGGACCTTGACGCCGCTCTGCCGCTCGATGCTTCGCGCCAGCGCTCCGGACTGGTTGTAGCGTCGCCGCCAGGCCCTTCGCCAATGCAAGGGCACGGGAATCAGCATGTCGGCCCCGGTGAGCAGCTCGCCGCCCGCACGCGCCATCCAGCGGCCCATGGCGGGCGCCAGATCGGTGCGGTCCTGGTATTTCAGCGCATGCACCAGCGTGCGCGCGACGTCGTCATAACGCACGGCTGCTCGCGCGCGCTGGTAGGCCGGCGGGCTCGCGATCGCCTCCATCGACAGCATGTCCGGGCCGGGGTCATAGACGAAGGGGATGCCAAGGCGCGGGCAATAGGGCCGTTCAATGAACGACAGTCGCGCCCAGCAGGCCGCGCAAACGCCCTCGCCATCGACCGGCTCACGGCAGGACACGCACAAGGTCGGCAGCGCAATGTCGAGCGTCAGCCGTGCCGCGCGCACCAGCGCGTGACGGCCGGCCGTCCATGCGGCACGCAGAGGGGCAGTGATGGAACGGGAAGGGGCGGCGTCGGCTTCCATGGGGGAAGGCTAGCGTTACGTCGGCGTGGGCTCAAGCCACGCTCTCGTGCCCCGGACGCAGCGCAACGCCACCCTGGCGATGCGAAGCATCGTCCAGTGGCGGTGCGCTGCAGAGCCGGGGCCCATCTCACCGCATCGCACGGTGTTGTCTTCTGGGTCCCGGCTCTGCGCAGCAGTGCTAAGAGCGCTGCAGCGCGTCCGGGACACGAGAGTGATTGCCAGAAGGAGCGGGATCGGCGTAACCAGCGGCATGGCTCAGAACCCGCAAACTCCGCCCGCTTTGTTCGATCGGGCCTTGCTGCACGCGCGGCAGCGCCGTGCGCAGGCACAAGGCGCCGTGAGCTTCCTGCTCGATCGCGTCGCGGAGGACATGTCCGACCGGCTCGCCGCGGTGATGCGGGAGTTTCACGCTCCGGCCGATCTCTGGACGCCCGGTGAGGGCCTCGCCGCCTTGCGCGCGCGGCTGCCGTCACTTCAGCGGATTGCACTTGGCGAAACCGGCGAGGAGAAGCTGCCCTTCACGCCCGACAGCCTCGATCTCGTCGTCTCGGCGCTTGCGCTGCAATTCGTCAACGATCTGCCGGGCGTGCTGGCGCAGGTCCGTCGTGCGCTGAAGCCGGATGGCTTGCTGCTGGCCGCGATGATCGGCGGCGACAGCCTGACCGAGCTGCGGCAGGCTTTTGCTGCCGCCGAAGCCGAATGCGAGGGCGGCGTGTCGCCGCGCGTGGTGCMGTTCGCCGATCTGCGCGACATCGGCGCGCTGTTGCAGCGCGCAGGCTTTGCACTGCCGGTCACCGACGTCGATCGTGTCGTGGTGCGCTATGCCAATGCCTTTGTGCTGATGCAGGATATCAGGCGCATGGGCGCGGCCAATGTGCTGATCGAACGCCGCCGCACGCCGAGCCGGCGCGCGACGCTGCTGCGGATGGCCGAGATCTATGCCGAGCGCTTCGCCGATGCCGACGGCCGCATCCGCGCGACGTTCGACATCATCTGGCTCTCAGGCTGGGC
>NZ_JBFUES010000609.1:0-4652 GCF_056403875.1 Bradyrhizobium sp. P2_E8 | reverse complement strand
GCCTGCATGAGCGCGCCGCCGCGCGGATGCGGACGATGATCATCCGCGGCGAGCTGCCGCCGGGATCGCGGACCCAGGAGACCAGGCTTTCGAAAGAACTCGGCGTCTCGCGCACCCCCTTGCGCGAGGCGATGAAGGTGCTGGCGGCGGAAGGGTTGATCGAGCTGCGCCCCAATCGCAGCCCCCGCATCGCCGACATCGCCGTCGACGGCATCTCGGAACTTTTCGAGGCGCTGGCCGGGATCGAGCGGCTGGCCGCAGAGCTTGCCGCGGAGCGCGCCACCGAGCGCGATCTCGCCCGCCTGCGCACGCTTCAGACCCGCATGGAGGGTCATCACCGCAACGGCAAGCTCGACGATTACTTCGCCATCAACGGCGAGATCCACAACACCATCGTCCGCATGGCGCGCAACACGCCGCTGCGCGAGGCGCACGAGACGTTGATCTCCCGCGCCGAACGCGCGCGCTACCTCGCGCTCGGCGCTAACAGCCGCTGGAGCAATTCGGTCGACGAGCACGCCGACATCCTGGCAGCGCTCGAGGCGCACGACAGCGAAGCGGCCGGCCGCCTGCTCGGCGCCCATGTCCGGCGCACCGGCACCGCCCTGCTCGAAGTGATCGCCACCTCTCAAACCAAGCAGACGGCGGCGTGACCATGAAGCTGCTGCTGCTCAACCCGAACACCAGCACCGAAGTCACGCAGCTGATGATGCGGGTCGGGCAGCGCRCGGTTTCGCCCGGCACGGAGCTGATCCCCTGCACCGCGACCCGCGGCGTGCCCTATATCGCGACGCGGACCGAGGCGCAGATCGGCGGCGCCATCGCGCTGGAGCTGCTGGCCGAACAGCACAACAAGGTCGATGCCGCGATCATCGCCGCCTTCGGCGATCCCGGCCTGTTCGCCGCGCGCGAGACCTTCGACATTCCCGTGGTCGGCATGGCGGAAGCGGCAATGCTGACCGCCTGCATGGCCGGCCGCCGCTTCGGCATCATGACCTTCGCCCAGGCATTGGGGCCCTGGTACGAAGAGTGCGTCCGCGCCCACGGGCTGTGGGATCGCTGCGCCGGCATCCGCATGCTCGACACGCCGTTCCAGGCGATCTCCGAGGTCGGCACCGAGAAGGAGGATGTGCTGGTCGATCTCGCACAGCGCGCCATTGTCGAGGACGAGGCCGACGTGCTGATCTTCGCCGGCGCGCCGCTTTCGGGTCTTGCCGAACGCGTCGCCGACCGGATCCCCGTCCCTGTGGTCGATCAGATCATTGCCGCCGTGAAGCAGGCCGAGGCGCTGGTGGCGCTGCGCCTGCGCAAGGCGACGGTGGGCACGTTCCGCCGGCCCGCCGCCAAGCCGACCATCGGTCTTGCCGACGCGCTCGCCGCCCGGCTCGAGCATCGCGACAGCTGATCAGAGGGGCGGCCGGCGATGCGAAAAACCCAATTCGTTCTCGATGATGCGGCCGAAGGCAAACAAGCGGGATTCGCATCCCGGCGGCGCGATGATCTGGATGCCGAACGGCAGCTCGTCCACTCCCCGGGGTGCCGGCAAGGTCAGGACCGGAAAGCCGACCAGCGACACGATGAAGGTGACGGCGAGATAGTCGATCGGCGTCTCCAGCGGAGCGACGTCGATTGCGGTGACGTCGCTGATCTCGTTCGGCCAGGGCAAGACCGATGCCGCCGGCGCGACCATGAAGTCCGCGCGCGTGAACAGCTCGCGAAAGCTGCGATAGATCGCCGTGCGGCGGCGCTCGGCGTTGAGATAATCTTCGGCGGAGAGTTTTGTGCCCGCCTCGATGTTCCAGATCACAGTGGGCGTGAGCTCGGCGCGGCGCGTCTTCAAAAGGTCGCCGTAGCTATTGGCAATGTGAGCGGCGCGCAGCGTCCGGAACGTCTCGATCGCGCCGCCGCAATCGGGCGACGACGGCACGAGATCGACAACGCGCGCAAGCGCCTCGCAGGCGGAGGCAAAGCGGGCTCGAACGTCGCGCGCAACCGGCGCGACGCCGAAATCGGGCGTGACGGCGATCCGGGGCCGTCCTGCGATCGCTCGATCGTCACTGACAATTCCGGCCGAGAGCGGATCGTGCGCGTCGCTTCCCCCGCATACCGACAGCGCAAGTTCGAGGTCGTCAACGCTGCGAGCGAGGAAGCCGTGGGTGGCGAGCATGTCCCAGCCGAGCGGACGGCGCGGCGCCGGAACGCGGCCGGGCGTCGGCCGGATCGAGGCGACGCCGCAGAAGCTGGCGGGCGTCCGCACGGAGCCGCCGAAATCGGTGCCATGCGCCAGCGGCACCATGCCGGCCGCGACCGCAACGGCAGAGCCGCCGGACGATCCGCCGGAGGTCAGCGCGGGATCGAAGGGATTGCGCGTCGGCCCGCGCAACCGGTTGGTGCAGACCGCACCGAAGCCGAATTCCGGCGTGTTGGTCTTTCCCAGAATGATCGCACCGGCGCGCCGCAGCCGCGCGACCACGAGATCGTCCCTCGCCGGGACGTGATCGCGGAACAGAGCCGATCCGTAAGTTGTCGTGAGCCCGCCGGTGTCGGTGAGGTCCTTGATCCCTATCGGCACGCCATGCAGGGGTCCGATCGGCGCGGGCGCGGCATCGCAGATTTCCGCCGCACGTCGGGTGCCCTCCGCATCGACCGTGACGAACGCCGCCAATTGGGTATCGAGGTCCGCAATCCGTGCGAGGTGCGCCTCGACGGCGTCACGCGAGGACAGTTCGCCCCTGGCGATGGCGCGCGCAAGCTCCGTGGCCGTGAGGTCGCAAACCGATGTCATCGGGCCACCATGCCAAAACGCGCACCGAAAGGCGAGCGCTTCGGGCACGAGACTTGCTTTCTCCTCTGGACCAACGGGAGGCAACACCATGGCTGATGCGCCAAGCGGACGTTCGCTCGTCGTCGACGCCGTCACGCACCGCTATCCGAGCGGCGCACTCGCGGTCGAGAACATCAACCTCGACATCAAGGGCGGCGAGATCATCGCCCTGCTCGGCCCGTCAGGCTGCGGCAAGACCACCCTGCTGCGGATCATCGCCGGCTTCATCGCGCAGACGCAAGGGCGGATCATCATCGGCGACGACATCGTCGATACGCTGCCGCCGAACCGCCGCGCGGTCGGTATCGTGTTCCAGAACTATGCGCTGTTTCCGCACCTGTCGATCAGCGAGAACGTCGCTTACGGGCTCGCCGCGCGCGGCATCGACAAGGCGACGCGCCAGCGCGAGGCGCAGCGCCTGCTGGAGCTGGTGCAACTGCCTGCAATGGCCGAGCGGCTGCCGCGGCAACTCTCCGGCGGTCAGCAGCAGCGCGTGGCGCTGGCCCGCGCGCTCGCGATCAAGCCGTCGATCCTGCTGCTCGACGAGCCCTTTGCCGCGCTCGACAAGAATTTGCGGCTCGACATGCAGATCGAGGTCAAGCGGCTGCAACGCGTCTCCGGCATCACCACGCTGATCGTGACGCACGACCAGGAAGAGGCGCTGTCGATGGCCGACCGCGTCGCCGTGCTGAGCCATGGCAAGCTCGAGCAATTCGGATCACCGTCCGACGTCTACGACCGTCCGCAGACGCTGTTCGTCAACACCTTCGTCGGCTCCACCAACCGCATGCCCGGCGTCGTGGTCTCAGCGGACCGCACCGCCGCCAAGGTGCGTCTCGATGCCGGCGCGGAGATCATCGCACGGCCCGCGGGCGGCGCACTCGCTGAAGGTGGCCGCGTCACCGTGTGCATCCGGCCCGAGCACCTGCAGTTCGTCGGCGACGAAGCCGGCTTTGCCGGCGTGGTCGGCATGTCGCTGCCGCTGGGCGCCACCGTCGTGCACGAGGTCACGACTGCGGACGGCTCCGGCGTCAAGGTCTCGCAGGCGCGCATCGGCGAGACGCGCGCGCTAGAGAACGGCGCCGCGGTGCGCCTCGCACCGCTCGCCCCGTCGCTCGCCAACGCCTTTCCCGCAACGCTTTAAATCCAGTCCTTGTCCAGAGGGAGTTCCACATGATCATGAACCGCCGAAGCCTGATGACGACCGCACTCACACTCGGCGCCATGAAGGCGTTTCCCGGCCTGAGCTTCGCCCAGGCCCGCCCGCTGGTGTTTGCGACCTTCACCGGAAGCTGGGAGGAAGCGCACAAGGCCGTGCTGGTGCCGGCCTTCCGCAAAGCCAACGCGGACGCCGCGATGGTGCTCGATCCCATGCTCTCGGTCGACCAGATCGCGAAGGTCAATGCCGCCAAGGCCAATCCGCCGATCGACGTCATGCTGCACGATCCCGGCCCCGCCCTCGTCGCGATCGGCCAGGATCTTGTCGAGCCCTATCCGGTCGAGAAGAGCGCCTCTTACAAGGACCTGATCGCCGAGGCGCAGGAGCCGATGGGCCCCGCCCCGTTCTTCCAGGTCGTCGGCCTCACCTACAATCCGGAAGCCGTCAAGACGCCGCCGACCTCCTGGGCCGACCTCTGGAAGCCGGAATTCAAGGGCCGCG
Organism: Bradyrhizobium sp. P2_E8; assembly: GCF_056403875.1. Taxonomy (NCBI): domain Bacteria; kingdom Pseudomonadati; phylum Pseudomonadota; class Alphaproteobacteria; order Hyphomicrobiales; family Nitrobacteraceae; genus Bradyrhizobium; species Bradyrhizobium sp. P2_E8. The sequence goes on along the minus strand of NZ_JBFUES010000609.1, from coordinate 168 downwards.
TCGGCATCACCAACCTCAACTCGACGCTCGGCACCGGATGGCTGGTCGAGATCGCCAAGATGCGTGGCGGCTCGGAGGCCAATGTCGATCCCGGCTTCAAGGCGCTGGAAGAGCTGAAGCCCAATCTCGCGGCCGTGGCCGCCAATCCCGGCGCGCTCGCCACCCTGT
>NZ_JBFUES010000608.1:0-4660 GCF_056403875.1 Bradyrhizobium sp. P2_E8 | reverse complement strand
CCCTGGTTCCGGCCGACCTATTTCCGTCTCGCCCGCTCGACGATCGAAACCATCGTCGGCAACGAGCTCTGCATGCAGCGCCGCGTCAACCTCAGCATCCAGATGCCCGGCGACGATTCCTCGCTGCTCGCCACCCACTCCGATGTCTGGTCGGGCGACTCGCCGTTCGAGGTCGTGGTGTGGGTGCCGCTGGTGGACGTCCACCGCACTAAAGCGATGTATCTGCTGCCCCCGTCCCTGAACGGCGACATGCAGGATCGGATGGCGAGCCTGCGCAGCGCCGAGGAGCTGTACAAGACGATCAAGCCGCACGCGACCTTCATCGAGATTCCCTACGGTCACGTGATGCTGTTCAACCAGACCCTGATGCACGGTAATCGCATCAACGAGGAGCCCGGCACGCGCTGGAGCATGAACTGCCGGTTCAAGAGCATCATGTCGCCCTACGCGGACAAGCGCTTCGGCGAGTTCTTCGAGCCGATCCTGCTGCGCCCGGCGACACGGGTCGGCATGCAATACAAGCTGCCGGGAGGCTTCCATGGCTGAGCGAGCCGGCCATCGCGGCTACATCGGCGCCCGGCCGCTGAACGGCAGCCGCTCCCCGCAGCACGTCCAGAACATCGTGATCCGCGACTACGCGCGGCGGAAGAACCTGCAATACCTGCTCAGCGCCGTCGAGCACATCATGCCCGGCAGCTACATGGTGCTCGAGGACATCCTGGACGAGCTGCCCCGCTTGAACGGCCTGATCCTCTACAGCATCTTCATGCTGCCGCCCGAGGAGGCTCGACGGCGGGAGATCTACGACCGCGTGCTGCGCGAGGGCTGCGATCTTCACGCAGCCGTCGAGGAGATCACGCTTTCGTCGCGGGACGGCATTCAGGCCGTCGAGGACATCCTGCTCGTCAATAAATTCGCGACCATCCTGTGACGATGTCGCGGACCGGTCGACGATCATGACCGAGATCAACCTGCTCCAGCAGATGCACGCATCGACCAAGCGGAACTACGTTCAGCGCGTGGTCGAGCATGACAAGGCCGAATCCGCCACCGTGGCGCGGCAATGGGGGCGAGACTACTGGGACGGCGACCGCCGTTACGGCTATGGCGGCTATCGCTACGACGGAAGGTGGCGCCCGCTCGCCCAGACCCTGATCGACCGCTACGGCATCAAGCCGGGCATGAGCGTGCTCGATGTCGGTTGCGGCAAGGGCTATCTGCTCTACGAGTTCACCCAACTCGTCCCCGACCTCACGATCGCGGGCATCGACGTCTCCGAATATGGCATCGCCAACGCCAAGGAGGAGGTGCGGCCGCACCTGAAGGTCGGCAGCGCCGTCGAGCTGCCCTACCCCGATCACAGCTTCGATCTCGTGGTGTCGCTCGGCGTGCTGCACAACCTTCCGCTCGAGGACGTCTTCCGCGCAGCGTCGGAGATCGAGCGTGTCGGACGCGGCGCCTCGAAATATCTGATGGTGGAATCGTTCCGCAACGAGCGCGAGAAGGCAAATCTCCTCTACTGGCAGCTCACCTGCCTGAGCTTCCACGGTCCGGAAACTTGGGCCTGGATCTACGACCAATGCGGGTATCGAGGCGACCATGGGTTCATCTTCTTCGAATGAGACGGCCGGTCTGGGCCGGCCGACCTCGCTGCGTGCGCAGAATCCGGAAGTGTACTATTCGGACGACGCCATCGTCACGGCGGACGATGCCACGATCGCGGAGCTGAAGCGCATCGCCGCCGGCAACCCGCGCCTGCGCAGCCGGCTGTGYACGCATCCCGATCCCTCGTCGGGCCTGCACGAGATGCTGATCGTGCATCATCGCGAGGCCTATGTGCGGCCCCACAAGCATTTTGGCAAACCTGAATCGTTTCACGTGATCGAGGGTACGGCGCAGGTCGTGATCTTCGAAGATGACGGCCGCATTCGCGACGTGCTCGAGATGGCACCATACGGCCAGGGCAAGCGCTGCTACTACCGGATGCCCGAACAGGTCTTCCACTCGATCCTGATCACCTCGGAATGGCTGGTGTTTCACGAGACCACCGCCGGTCCCTTCGACCCCTCCCGTACGGCATTCCCCGACTGGGCGCCGGATGGCAGCGAAGCCGTCACGGTCCAGGACTATGTCACAAAGACTGGCGCGCTCGCCGCGGAGCATCTGGCCCGCAAATAGACCTCGACCCGCTATCGCTGCTCGACTATGCCACCGTGAATGATCGAGGACGAAACTAGCCGATGAAGCAGCCCGCAAAAGCATTGGCGACCCTCGTCAAGTTCGCTGTCTCGATCGGAATCCTCGCATGGCTCCTGCGTGGCCAGGACCTGTCATCCCTGAAGGCCGATCTTCTCGCCGTCAAACTGGAGATGCTGGCGCTCGCGGTGTTGCTGCTGTTCGCCCAGACTTTCGTGCTCTGTCACCGGTGGATGCTGATCCTCCGCGCGATGAGCGTGCCACTGGATTGGCTGGCGGGCTGGCGGATTCTCATCGTCAGCACCTTTTTCAATCAGGTGCTGCCCGCCGGCGGTGATGCGGTCCGGATCTGGATGTTGCGGCGGAATGGCGTGCAATGGTCGCAAACGATCAGCAGCATCGTCGCCGATCGCTTCATCGGGCTGCTGGCGCTTGGCGCCGTCTTATTGGCAGGATTGCCGTTCCTGCTGCCACGGATCAGCGACAACTCGCTCCTTTCCGCGATCGTTATCGTTCTCGTTTTTGCATGCCTCGGCACGATCGCCCTGGCCACGCTGGATTGGTGGCCATCTCGCATGATCGCGGCGCTGCCGGCCAGGATCGTACAATTCGCGATGCTCGTCAGGGCTCCGTTGCTGGCGAGCGAGGGGCGCGGAACGTTGATCGTATCAGCCGTCCTCATCCATCTGATCACGGTCGCAGCCTGTTATTTCCTCGCGATCGGAATGGAGGCGCAACTTTCCGCGCTCGACGCGTTCGTTCTCGTCCCACTTGTCATTCTGTCGTCCGCGGTCCCGATCTCAATCGGAGGATGGGGCGTTCGCGAGGGGGCGATGGTTGGCGCGCTCAGCCTGGCGGGAATTTCCTCCGACAAGGCGCTCGCGATATCGGTCTTGCTGGGTCTCGGCGCCCTGACCGTGGGACTGTTCGGCGGTTTGGTATGGCTGCTTGCTCCGGAGCGGGCCAATTTCACCCCTGACAAGAGCCGCGCCATCGCCGAGCAGGCCGACGCCGCGTCGATCTAGCAATGGTCAGCCGCGGATCAGATCAGGCGATGGCAGTGCGCTTGCGCACCATCGTCGAGACATGGTGGTGGCGGATCCTGATTCTTGCGCCGGCCGCGCTTTCCGTCTCGTGCCTGAATCGCAGCGGCACCTACCGCGCGTTGATATTCGATGGCGGCTGGATCGCACAGACGTACGTCGTCTCTTGGCTCGTTCTTACACCGTATCTCGGCTGGGTCGTGATCGCCACCGGGCGCCTGACGTACGCACTGATCAGGCACGAAGCCGCCCGGCGCGTCGATGAGTTCTTCCTTGGGGCAGCTGTGCTGATCCTGATCGGATTGGGACTCGGCGCAATGTCCATCCTGTATCCGCAGCTCGTTCTCGGGCTGATGGCCGCGGCCTTGCTGTGGGACACACGCAGCCTCAGAACGCCACGCCGGATCGAGATAAACTACGCTGCACTCGCGATGTTGCTGCTCGGCGTCTGGCTTCTGGGAGCGGTCTTCCTCGATCGCGCCGTCATACCTGACGTCATTTCGACCGACGTTCAGCAGCTCTACGCACCCTATCTTGCAGAGGTTGCAAGAAATCACAGCGTCTGGCTTGCGGCTGACAATCCCATCTTCTCCGACTTCGAGATCGGCCACGGCAACGGGCTACATCTGCTGCTGGCGACGTTTCTCCCGCCCCATGTCGCCCAGATCATTTCGTTTCTCTACTTCGTCGGAATCGGCGCAGTTATCTTCGAGCTCATCCGCACGCTGATGCCGCTACGGGCGTTCGGACCCGGATGGGATCAAGCGGCAATACCAATGGCGCTCGGCGTCGCGATCCTCGGGCTGGCGTGGGACTCCGGTCTCCATGTCATGGAATTTGGGAAGTACCATCTCCAGACGGCGGCATTCTGCTTCTATTTCCTGCTGGTCGTCATGCGATCGTGCAAAGGCAGAGACAGGCTTGCCGCCGGGATTTGCGCCTTTGCATTCGCGTTGACTTATCCGCTTTATGCAGTTTTCGCATTCTTGATCGCCGGTTTGGGCGTGCTTGCCAAGGCGCTCCAACGCGACCGATCGGGCATCGCCATGGGCCTGACGCTAGGATTGGGCGCGGCCGGCGGGTGCATCGTCGCTTTTGCAAGCAACTATGTCTATCTCGGAATTCCGGCAACCAATCCCTATTCGATCTTCCGGCATGTCGTGTCGATCGACCGGTTTTCGCAATTCGGAAGCCTCGACATCCTCGACTATTTCGTGCTGGCGCAGTCCGTTGGAGTGAGCGATTTTTCCATTGGATCGGGACTGACGGCAGCGACCCGACAGGTAAACACCGTCTTCGAGGCCGCTGCTTTCCTCGTGATGATATTATGCGTTGTTTCGTACGCCGACTCGAAGCTTCTGCCCGGTCGATCCTCGGCCCACAGGACGCCGTCGTCGGGCATGGCCGCGGGACTCTTCATC
>NZ_JBFUES010000607.1:0-4666 GCF_056403875.1 Bradyrhizobium sp. P2_E8 | reverse complement strand
AATTCGGTGAGGTCGCTCATGCTGCCGCTCCCTGAAGCTGGGACCGGGAGCCGTAAGCTTTGCGGTCGGTGAAGTGAGTGCGCTGCTTCTGAAAGCAAGCAGGACCGACGGCCCGCCGTTGCCACTCGCACCCAATGCGGCTTGTGGTCTGGTCCGTTAGAAGAAATCCGAAGGATTTCTGGTTAGCCGGGGTACTGACCGGTGCCCCCTCGCCGGCCGTGCTGCTGCGAAAATGCTGCACAGCGATTCGCGAACGGAACGCGTGGTGCGGTCCGGCGGTCGGCGGTGGTGGAGGCGCATGATGGACTTCTATGCAGGGCTTGACGTGTCGCTGGAGGCGACCAACATTTGCGTGGTGGACGGCGACGGCAAGGTGGTCCGGGAGACGAAACTCGCGACCGATCCGGACGCGATCGAGCTGTTCCTGGCGGAATGGGGAATCCAGCTGAAGCGCGTCGGGCTGGAAGCGTTCTCGTACAGTGCCTGGCTGTTCACGGCGCTGTCCGACAAGGGCCTGCCCGTGATCTGCATCGAGACCCGGCACGCCAAGGCGGCGCTGAACGCGATGCTGAACAAGACCGACCGCAACGACGCCAGGGGCATTGCGCAGATGATGCGGACCGGCTGGTTCCGCGCGGTTCACGTCAAGTCGGAGAGCGCACAGACGTTGCGGGCGCTGCTGGTCGGGCGCAAGGCTTTGCTCGGCAAGGTGCTGGACATGGAGAACATGATCCGCGGCCTGTTGCGCCCGTTCGGCCTCAAGGTTGGCGAGATCTCGGTCGGCCGTTTTGAGGCGCGGGTGCGCGATCTCCTGGCCGGGAAGAAGGAATTGGAAGCGATCGTCGTGCCGCTGCTGGACGCCCGCAACGCCATGCGGCTGCAGTTGGCAAAACTGCACCGCCTGGTGCTGGCGGCCGCACGCGGTGACGAGGTGGTGCGGCGGATGATGACGGTGCCGGGCGTCGGCGCGCTGGTGGCGCTGACATTCCGCGCCACCGTCGACGATCCGTCGCGATTCAAAAAGTCGACCAATGTCGGCGCCCATTTCGGACTGACGCCGCGGCGCTATCAATCCGGCCAGACCGACCGGATCGGCAGCATCTCCAAATGCGGCGACGAGCTGACGCGGGCGATGCTGTACGAGGCTGCGATCGCAATCCTGACGCGCATTCCGAAGACCTTCAAGCTGCGGCTCTGGGGCCTGCGGCTGGCCAGGAAGAAGGGTCTGAAGCGCGCGGCAACCGCGGTGGCGCGGGCGCTCGCCGTGCTGCTGCACAAGATCTGGATCGATGGCACCACCTTCCGGTTTGGCGCCGGCGGCAAGCGCGGCCGGGTCGCTGCGGCGGTGTAAGGGCCTCCGCGACCCGGCCGCTTCCACGCGCGCCTTTTCCTTCCGCCACGGCGGAGCGGCGTCTCCCGAGGAGACGGGGATCTGGGTGAGATCGCAACTTTTCTTGCCGGCGGCTTCATGACGAGGTTTGAAGCCATCACGCACGGCGCTGGTTAGCCTGACCGCCCTTTCCTCAGATTCCGGCTTGTGGTGGCCATCGTGCCAACCACGGATGTTAGCGAGTTCTCCTCGACGAGCGAGTGGCTGCAAAAGGACGTGACGCGCACCTGGCAATGATGTCGACGCCAGCGATCGCGAAGATTTGCGCGCGATCGCGTTCGCGCGCGCAGACTGGAGATAACAATCGTATTGCAGCGAAGCTTTGCGCGTGACAGAGTCGAGGCCTGAGGCATCCTCGCTGCACGCGCCGCCGACTTGTTCACAACGTACTGATTCACAACTGGAAGTTAGTGTCAGTATGTTAGTAAAGTTAGGGGGGCTGGAAAGCGCAGAGAAACAAGCTCTTAAGCTCGATTTCGGTCCCCGATAGCACGAGGATTGGGTCCCCGATAGCACGAGGGCTGCGGTCCCCGATAGCACGAGCTGATTCACAGGTTGCCCTCCGAATTTGGAATGAAACCGCGCCGGCGCAGGCGTGCCGTTAAGGGCTCGACAAGCGTAGACGCGAAGTTCAGTCGCTCAATGCCGTTCGGATCGCGCGTGAGCACGAGCTGATAGCCCGGCAATGCCTGGCGCTGGACGATCTGACGTACGTCGTAAGCAAAGTGCTTGAGAGGCGAGAGGATGCCGGACTTGGCATGGAGGTGCACAAGATCAAAGCTCCAGCCGCCACCCTGACGCCCGCCGTGCTTGCGCACGAGCCGGTAGAGCCACCGCTCAAGTCCGCCCGTCAGCTCGAAATAGGCGCGGTCAATCGTCAGCACGAGCGCGTCATCGATCACGCCCGCGTAGAACCAATCAGGCAGAATCAGCTCGAGCCCAAATGGACGGCCATTTGCATCGGCCGTCTCCTTCCACTCGTTGATCCAGGAGAACCGATGGCGCCGTCGTTCTGCAGCCTGGCGAATCGACGTCAGCACGGTCGTTGACTGCAACCTGTCGAGACCCGCCTTAAGGCGATCGTAATCGCGTGCGCTGGTGCCGCGCCCGACGAACGTCAGAATCTCGTACGGAGTTGCAGCCATCAGGCGCGACGTCTTCAGGCCCGCGTCTCGGGCTTCGACGATCTGCGACGCGGCCCAGATCAGGACGTCTGCATCCCAGATGGTCGCCATCCCGTGTTCCGGCACGGCCTCGACGCGAATGGAGATCACGCCAGCGCGGAAATCAATCGGAACGACTCGCTTGGTCTTTGCGAGCGAAAAGAACGGATACGCCATCAGATCCTGCGCGTCGCGCGGAGCGAGATCGCCAGGTAGCGCCCGAAACAGTTCAAGTTGATCGCGTTCGGATGGGAGTTTGCGCCGCATCGCTACTGCCCTCATCTAGCGATCAGCGGCGTTCCTGGCCTGCATAAGGGCGCAGGTTCGGATGTTTCTTGGCCGGCAGTACGGTCCCCTTGCCGGGATCTGATGTCGATGTCTTGGCGCCGAGATCAGCCCAGGCCTTCAGATCGTCCAGCGCGTAGACGACGCGGCCACCGATCTTCCGGTAGGTCGGCCCCGTGCCGTAAGTGCGGTGCTTCTCGAGCGTACGACCGGATAGGCCAAGATACCGGGCGGCCTCCGGTGTGCGCAGGAAACGCGGGGGTAGGCCGGCCGTCGGATCGGGCATTTGAGAACTCCAGGATGACAGCGCGCCACGAACGGCGGCGCCGGCGTGTATGCGGTCATCATGGAGAAGCGCAGTGTCGGAGGGGGATGCCGAAAATTGAGGGGAAGGTTTTCGGCATCCCCAAGGAAGGGCGCTACTCGACCCTGCGCCTGGGCCGAAGCAGCTTGCGATAGCCGCCACGCACAAATGCGAGGCCGCTTTGTACAAGGCGACGGGTTCGGCTGCGCAGATCGTGTGTTTTCCAGCCACGATCCGATATGCGAGCCTTGCCAAACAGAGCTTCTGCGATGCTGCGATAAGTCGCGCCGGCGAGATGCGCGGCGACCGCGCGAAGGGCTGCGCACAGTCGTTCGCGCCGCTGTTTGGGCACGCGATGAAACGGAGGTCCTGGCGCGCGTCCATTCATCGCGCGCCACAGCCGCGTGGCGGCATGCGCGCGCGCCTGAAAATCGCGGTCAAACGGCAACTCGGCGGCATAGTGAGCGCCCTCAGTCAGCGGCTGTTTCGACCAGATGCGATGCTCCACCGAACCGATTTGCAGCACGGCATGCCAGCCGTCAGCGGCACGGCGCACCTGACCAAATGCAAGATCAAGCGGCGGCTGAGGCGTTGGGCTTTGACCAGGTGTTGAAGCGGTTACAGTGACCGGGACGACGGTCGGCAGAACCTCGGGCGCCCAAAAGATTGTCTGCTCGTGAAACGACTTCTGCGGGTCATGGGCGAAAGCAGAGCCCCCACCTCCTCCTGAATTCCTCGGTCACCCCGCCATCTGAGCTGCTAGCGATGATCGCATCGTAGTCACGCTGATAGTCCACGTTCATACGAAGGCTTACCCAGGCGATTTCAGTGATCTCAGCGTTCTCTAGGCTCTTAAACGAATCCGGCGACCGCCAGTCGAATTCAGGCATTGCTTCCGCCCCATTGCACGCAGCTAACAAGGATTGCGGGGCAATAGTTATGAACGAAGCGGTTGTAGGAAGCCCCTAGTTGGCACCACGTGGTGCACGAGAATGACCACCGCTTAGCGGAAGAAAATCATTCTGGCAGGAAGACCCTCGTCGGCGATTTTTTCTATTTTGAGCCGGCACCACGTAAGAGACGTCCCTGCTCGGTCACCCATTTGGCGCGCGCGAGATGACTCTGATATGCGCTCTGCGCACGTTCCGGCTCTCGCTCCGGATCGATATGTAAGACGATTCGAGCGACCTCACGCCAGTCCGCCCCCTCACCCTCCGCCTGCAGAAGGCGAATGTACGTGACGACATGCTGTTCGTCATACGGCGTTAGCTTCGAATCCGAGGGGGCAACGTCCGCAATGTCGGGATCGAGCGGCGGCTTCTTCATGGCTTCCATCCACTTACAACGATTCTAGACGCTTGGCCGCCAGAGTGATGAACACGTCTAAATTTAGCCGTATTCCGCCGACGGGGCCAGCACGTGAAGGTTGAATACATATTATAGGAGATAAACCTCATAGTATGTAAAGCCGCAACTTGCGCCGATGGACATGCGCAAGTTGGTCGGTCGGAATTTCGCAAGACT
>NZ_JBFUES010000606.1:0-4669 GCF_056403875.1 Bradyrhizobium sp. P2_E8 | reverse complement strand
GGCCGGCACCAAGCAGCGCGCGCACCAAGAAGATGTGCGGATCGGTGCCGCGCGTCACCGCGACGCGCTTGCCCTTGAGATCCGCAACGCTTGCGATCTTGGACTCCTTGCCCGTCACCAGCGCGGTCCATTCGGGACGCGAATAGACGTAGATCGACTTGATCGGGTTGCCGTTGATCTTCGCCACCAACGCCGCCGAGCCCGCGGTCGAGCCGAAATCAATCGAGCCGGCATTGAGGAATTCGAGCGCCTTGTTGGAGCCGGCCGACTGCACCCAGGTGATGGTGATGCCGTCCTTGGCGAACTCCTTCTCCAGGAGCCCCTTCTGCTTCAGGACCAGCGACACCGGGTTGTAGGTCGCCCAGTCGATGCGGATTTCCTTGAGCGGATCGGCCGCCAGCGCGGCGGGGGTCATGGCGAGCGCCATTGCTCCCGCCAACAGAATGCGTCGTGTCACCTTGGTCATGCYCGGCCTCCTCAAAAACTTCATTGTTTTTCAATGAGTTATATCTAGAGGTCAACGAGAAAATCCCACCCTTGAAGGCGGGTCGCCCGAGAACAACTTTGCCCGATGCCGGGCTTTTCAAGCATGGAACGACTATTGCCAGCGAATGGCGGGTGACAGCGCCTGTCACCTCTTATATCCGATGAGGCATGGACAGCGTCGCGACACAGCACAAGCAAGAGGTGGACGATCGCTTCGACACCGCGCGGATCACCGCCGCGGTCGATGCGCTTGCCGAAAAGCACAACGGACGCGAGGACGCGTTCCGCACCGCCATGGCGCAACTGCTCAAGGCCGAGCTAATCGCGTCGCGCGCCGCCGCACAGGCGATCCTGCTGAAGGACCGCCATGGCCGTCGCTGCGCCGAGCGGCTGTGCCATGTGCAGGACGAGATCATCCGCATCCTGTATTCGGCGGCGACCCGCCATCTCTACCGCTCGCCGATCCCGAGCGGCGCCGAGCGCATGGCGGTGGTGGCGACCGGCGGCTATGGCCGCGGCCTGATGGCGCCGGAATCGGACATCGATCTGCTCTTCATCCTGCCCTACAAGCAGACGGCCTGGGGCGAGCAGGTCGCCGAGGCGATCCTCTATTGCCTCTGGGACATGGGGCTGAAGGTCGGACACGCCACGCGCTCGGTCGACGAATCGATCCGGCAGGCGCGCGGCGACATGACGATCCGCACCGCGATCCTGGAGACGCGCTTCCTGACCGGCGACCAGCCGCTCTATGACGAGCTGGTCGAACGCTTCGACAAGGAAGTGGTGCAGGGCACGGCGTCCGAATTCGTCACCGCAAAGCTCGCCGAGCGCGAGGAGCGGCACCGCCGCGGCGGCCAGTCGCGCTACCTGGTCGAACCCAACGTCAAGGACGGCAAGGGCGCCTTGCGCGACCTGCACACGCTGTTCTGGATCGCCAAATACGTCTACCGCGTCCGCGACACCGACGAGCTGGTCGAGCGCGGCGTGTTCGACGCGCAGGAATATCGCAGCTTCCGCCGCTGCGCCGATTTCCTCTGGTCGGTGCGCTGCAATCTGCATTTCTACTGCGGCCGTGCCGAGGAGCGCCTCTCCTTCGACCTCCAGCGCGAGATCGCGATCCGGCTTGGCTACACCTCGCATCCCGGCATGCAGGACGTCGAGCGGTTCATGAAGCACTACTTCCTGGTCGCCAAGGAAGTCGGCAACCTCACCGCCATTCTCTGCGCCAAGCTCGAGGACCAGCAGGCCAAGCCTGCGCCGGTCTTGAGCCGGATGATGGCGCGGCTGCGCCCGACCCCGGTCAAGCGACGCGTCCCCGACAGCGACGACTTCATCGTCGACAACAACCGCATCAACGTCGCCGCGCCCGACGTCTTCAAGCACGATCCGGTCAACCTGATCCGCATCTTCCGCCTGGCGCAGAAGAACAACCTCGCCTTCCATCCCGACGCGATGCGCGACGTGACGCGCTCGCTCGGCCTGATCAACGCCCAGCTTCGCGAGAACCCCGAAGCTAACCGCCTGTTCATGGAGATCTTGACCTCCGACAACGCGGAGATCGTGCTGCGGCGCATGAACGAGACCGGCRTGCTCGGCCATTTCATCCGCGCCTTCGGCAAGATCGTCTCGATGATGCAGTTCAACATGTATCATCACTACACCGTCGACGAACATCTGATCCGCTGCATCGGCTTCCTCCAGGACATCGAGCGCGGCGGCATCGAGGAGTTCGCGCTGGCGAGCGACCTGATGCGCAAGTCCCGGCCCGAGCACCGCTCCGTGATCTACATCGCCACGCTCTTGCACGACGTCGCCAAGGGCCGGCCGGAGGATCACTCGATCGCCGGCGCCAAGGTGGCGCGACGGCTGTGCCCGCGGCTCGGCTTCAGCGCGGCCGACACCGAGCTCGTGGCCTGGCTGATCGAGGAGCATCTGACCATGTCCACGGTCGCGCAGTCGCGCGACCTGTCGGACCGCAAGACCATCGAGAATTTCGCGGCCGTGGTGCAGTCGGTCGAGCAGATGAAGCTGCTGACGATCCTGACCACCGCCGACATCCGCGGCGTCGGCCCGGGCGTGTGGAACGGCTGGAAGGCGCAGCTGTTGCGCTCGCTTTATTACGAAACCGAGCCGGTGCTGACCGGCGGCTTCTCGGAGGTCGATCGGGGAAAACGCCTCGTGGCCGCACATGCCGAATTCCGCATGGCCTTCGCCGAATGGCCGGCGGACGAGCTCGATGCCTATATCGCCCGGCACTATCCGGCCTATTGGCTCAAGGTCGAGCTGCCGCGCAAGATCCGCCACGCCCGCTTCGTCCGCTCCAGCGAGCAGGCCGGCCACAAGCTCGCGATCAATGTCGGCTTCGRCGAGGTGCGCGGCGTCACCGAGCTGACCATCTTCGCCGCCGACCATCCCTGGCTGCTGTCGATCATCGCGGGCGCCTGCGCCTCCGCCGGCGCCAACATCGTCGACGCCCAGATCTACACCACGACCGACGGCCGCGCGCTCGACACGATCTCGATCTCCCGGGAATACGACCGCGACGAGGACGAGGGACGGCGCGCCACCCGGATCGGCGAGATGATCGAGGACGTGCTCGAAGGCAAGCTGCGCCTGCCCGAGGTGGTGGCGCGGCGCACCGTGCGCAGCAAGGCGCGGCCCTTCGTGATCGAGCCGGAAGTGACCATCAACAACCAGTGGTCCGACCGCTACACCGTGATCGAGGTGTCCGGCCTCGACCGGCCCGGCCTGCTCTACGAGCTGACCACCGCGATCTCGAAGCTCAACCTCAACATCGCCTCCGCCCACGTCGCGACCTTCGGCGAGCGCGCGCGCGACGTATTCTACGTCACCGACCTGCTCGGCGCGCAGATCAACGCGCCGACCCGCCAGTCCGCGATCAAGAGCGCGCTGACCCATGTGATGGCCGGCGACAAGGCGGTTCAGCCGGCTGCGTGAGGTCGGTCGCGCGCCCCTCTCTCCCCTCGTCATTCCGGGGCGCGCGTAGCGCGAACCCGGAATCCATTCATCCGCGAAGTTGGTGGCGCGATGGATTCCGGGCTCGCCGCTGCGCGGCGCCCCGGAATGACGAGGAGAGAGGTTGCGCGCGCTACGCCTTCAAACCTCCACCCCCTCATGCCGCAGCAGCCAGCGCTTGCGCTCCAGACCGCCGCCATACTTCACCAGCGAGCCGTTGGCGCCGATCAGGCGATGACAGGGCAGCACCACGCTGATCGGGTTGGAGCCGTTGGCATGGCCGACGGCGCGAATGGCCTTGGGCGTGTCGATCTTCGCGGCGAGCGTGCCGTAACTCATCGTGGTGCCGGCGGGGATCTTGGCAAGCGCGGTCCAGACCTTTTGCTGGAACGGTGTGCCGGCGATGCGCCATGCGATGGCCGAAAGCCTTCCGAGATCGCCGGCGAAGTAATCCGACAGCGCGGCCTTCATCGCTGCCGGCGCGGAGCGCTCGCTCAGATCCACCGCGCCGTAATGCAGGCGCAGCAGCTCGCGCATGCGGTGCTCGTAGTCGTCCCAGTCGAGCGCGCGCAGGGCGCCCTCGTCGTCGGTGACGAGCAGAGCGGTTCCGATCGGCGTCGCCAGACGATCGAGGCCGAAACTCTCGGGCGGAGATGCTGATCGACCGGCCATTGCCACACCATCAATTCGGAACAGGCATCGCAATTGCCATGCCGGACGTGCTACCGTCCACCCGAAAGCTGACGCTGGGGGAGCTCAACTTGAATCTGATCGCCAATATCCTGGTGGTGCTGGTCGCCGCGCTGCACGCCTACTTCCTGATCCTGGAGATGTTCCTCTGGGACAAGCCGCAGGGCTTGAAGGTCTTTCGCAATACGCCGGAGAAGGCCGCGATCACGAAGGTGATGGCTGCCAATCAGGGCCTCTATAACGGCTTCCTCGCCGCCGGCCTGATCTGGGGCTTGCTTCACGGCAACCCGGCCTTCGCATTCCAGATCAAGGCATTCTTCCTGCTCTGCGTAATCGTGGCCGGCGCCTATGGCGCGGCAACCGTCAGCACGCGCATCCTGATCGTGCAGGCGCTGCCGGCGGCCATCGCGCTGGTGGCATTGTTCCTGGTCTGAGACTGCTGGTTAATTTCCTTGGCCTGAGACGCTACGGCGCAGCGCCGCGATCCTTGCGCGACGGCGAACGTTCCTCCACACTC
>NZ_JBFUES010000605.1:0-4669 GCF_056403875.1 Bradyrhizobium sp. P2_E8 | reverse complement strand
GTGCGCGGCCGTGCCGACGGCGAAAACCGTGTACGTTCTCGCCCACGAGCACAAGGTCGAGGAGAAACTGGTTGCGGCCACCGTCTCGGTCACGACGATGCTGTCGGTCGCGACCTTGTTGGTCGCGCTCACCCTGCTCTCCGGCCTCGCGGCCGGCATGCGCTGACCGGCATCGGCGCGCGCCTCTATCGCGTGGTGTTGCTCCAGGTCGGAACCGAATTGGTCACGCCGACCGACGGCCAGTTGTACGTTCCGATCGACGGCGCCGTGACCGTGCCGACCGTCTGTCCGGACGATCCGTAAGCGGGACTGCCCTGCGTCGCCGGCAATCCGGCGCCGCCATAGGCCGGGGCCACCACACCGGCGCTGTAATGTCTGCTCGACCGGTGCTTCTTCGCCTCAGCCGCGAAGGGCGCGGCAAGCAATCCAGTCGTGATGAGCGCGGCAATGGCGAGTTTGACGATTGTCATGGCTGATCCCTTCGTCGCTCGGGCCCCCTTGTACCATTTGTTCATTCGTCGGAGGATTTCCATGGGCACTCCGTTCATAACTCCGTGCGCACACGAAGGTGCCGGAGCGCGGGGGGCGCGCCCTCGCCGCCTTCGGATGGACCCGAATCAGCGCTAGTGCATTGCCTTCAGCAACTCCCCTGAACGCGATTGACATGACTGGCCCAGAACTGAAGCAACTCCGCGCCGACCTCTCCGATGCCCTCGAGCGCAAGCTCACCGCGGCCGACATGGCCAGGCTATGCGGATTGCCGGAGAAGGGCGGCGCCGACACCATCCGGCGCTGGGAAGTCAGCGGCCCGACGCCGTCGGCGACGAAGGTGCTGCGCGTGCTCGCGATGGCGAGCGAGCGCTATCCGATCCTGGAGAAGTTCGACATCTTCGATCGTCACGACGTGCGCGAGGAAGACCGGCCGGCAAAGCGCGCGGCGTTCCGCGAACAGATGCGCGATGAGGCGCGGCGGCGACTTGGTTAACAAGGGCCGCACGCAGGTTACCGGGAAGACGCGAAGTTAAGCCTTCCTTCAGCATTTCTTAAGTCGCCATTAAGCACGAAAATCAATTGCAGCCCAATAAGTTAGGTTGGCTCACGCTGTGCCACGGATGTGACAGCATTTTCGTCAAAAGCTAGCTATCTGCAAAACCAACGACGGCGCGGAATGCGCGCCTGCCGGGGACCTAAAGTGTTGGAGTTTGGACTATGAAGAAGATTCTGTTTGCGACCGTTGCGCTGCTCGTGGTGGGCGCCGCTGCGCCGGCCGTCGGCGCCGATCTCGGCAACCGCAACTACTACAAGGCGCCCGCGCCGGCCTATGCCGCGCCGATCTACAACTGGACCGGATTCTATCTCGGCGCCCATGTCGGCGGCGCGTTCTCCAGCGACAACAATTTCAGCGGCCTCTCCACCGGCAACAACGGCAACGGCCGTTTCCTCGGCGGCGTGCAGGTCGGTGCGGACTGGCAGTTCAACCCGAACTTCGTGGTCGGCGTCGAGGGCCAGTATTCCTGGCTCTCCGGCAGCGTCGGTGCGGTATTCCCGGGGGGCGTCGCCTACACCAACGACCAGCGCGGCCTCGGCTCGATCACCGGCCGCGTCGGCTACACCTGGGGTCCGGGCCTCCTCTACGTGAAGGGCGGCTACGCCTATTCGGACAACAACGAGAAGGTCACGGTCGGCGGCGTCCCGACCGGCTTCATCATCGATGGCGATCATCGCAACGGCTACACCGTCGGCGCCGGCCTCGAATACATGTTCGCGCCGAACTGGTCGGCCAAGGCCGAGTACCAGTACTACAATTTCGGCGACGCCCACTTCACCGCGGGCCCGCTCGCGGGTACCGGCAACTTCACCACCGACGACCACACCATCAAGGCTGGCGTCAATTATCGCTTCAACTGGGCCAACTCGGCGGTCGCGCGCTACTGATCGGTTAGCAAAACCTTATCCTGAGGAAGGGCCGGCCATGTTGCCGGCCCTTCTTTTTTCGCTCTGCGGAACCAGCGCAAGCAATTGCACCAATTGCGATTTTTTAACCGGCCCGACCGATACTGCCCGCCACAAAACAGAAGCAAGAGCGTGGGGGAAGTTCGATGGCGATCCGTCTGGGCCTGGGCCGTGGCAGTTTCCTTGGCCGATTGAGGCCACGTTTCAAGATGCCGACATGGGGCGTGCGCGGCAGCTTGTTCGCGGCCTTCGCGGTGATCGCGGGCATGGGCCTCGTGATCTCGGCCGGCGCCGGCCTGGTGCTGCAGAATCTCGGCGGACGCATGACTGAACTGAGCGGGCGGGACATTCCGCGCCTTGCCGCCAGCCTGCAATTGTCGGCACTGAGCGCGAGCCTTGCGGCACAGGGACCTGCCCTGCTTGCGGCTCAAAGCGAGGACGCCCTGAACGAGCGCACCAAGAAGCTCAGGGAATTTCAGGAGCAGACGCAGCAGAAGCTCAACGAGATCATCGAGCTCGGCGGCGACAAGGCCGTCGTCTCCGGACTCAGCGAGACGATGAAGAGCATCAACGAGGCGGCCCAAAGCCTGGCCAAGGCCGCCCGCGAACGGCTGGACATCGCGGCCCTCCATGACAAGCAGTATGACGCGCTGCGCAACGCGCAGGGCGCGTTCGTCGGCGCGGCCAGCCCGGCGATGCTGGACGCGCAGACCCGGGTCAACGCCATTCTCGGCTCGGCCAATATGTCCGCGGAAGATGCCACCGAAGCCGCGCAGACCGTCGGCCAGCTCGGCAACGTCGTCGCCAGCGGCAATCTCGCAGCCGCCGACATGAGCGCGGCGCTGTCGGCGAACACGAGCGACAAGCTCGACGACATCCAGAAGGAATTCAAGACGGCGCAAGGACGCCTGCGGTCCAACCTCGACCTGTTGCCGGACAATCAGGGCAACAAGATGCTGCGCGAGACGGCGGAAAAGCTGCTGGCGCTCGGTACCGGCAAGACCGGCGTGTTCAATCTGCGCGAGAAGGAGCTCGACTCCGTCGACTACGGCCAGACCATCCTGGACGAGACGCGCAAGCTCAATGTCGGCCTCGGCATCAGCGTGCAGCAGCTCGTCGACGGCGTGCAGAAGGAGACCAACGCGTCGACCTTCCAGGCGCGGCAGGAGATCTCGCTTGCGACGACCGCAATGCTGGCGCTGGGCGCGCTGACGCTGGTCGGCTCGGCCCTGTTCGTCTGGCTCTATGTCGGCCGCAACATCCTGCGCCGGATCACCGGCCTCCAGCGCGCCATGCAGTCACTCTCGGCGGGCGATCTCGACACCGAGATCGCCCGCGCGAAGCATAGTGACGAGATCGGCGCGATGACCGACACGCTGACCGTGTTCCGCGATAGCATGGTCGAGGCCCGCGCGCTCGCCAGCGAGCAGGACAAGGATCGCGTCGCCAAGGCCGAGCGTGCCGCACGCATGGAAGCGAAGATCGCCGAATTCGAAAGCACGGTGCGCTCCGCGCTCGACAATCTCGCACAGTCCGCCAATTCGATGCAATCGACCGCGCAGAGCATGTCGAACACCGCTGACCAGTCCAACGCGCTGGTCAACGCAGTCGCCTCCGCCGCGGAGGAGACCTCGGTCAACGTGCAGACGGTATCGGCCGGCACCGAGCAGCTGTCCTCGTCGATCGCCGAAATCAGCCGCCAGGTGGTCACCTCGGCCGGGATCGCCAAGAAGGCGGTGGACGAAGCCGGCGCCACCGACGCCACGGTGCAGAGTCTTGCCGACAGCGCGAGCCGCATCAGCGTCGTGGTCGATTTGATCCAGACCATCGCCTCGCAGACCAATCTGCTCGCGCTCAACGCCACCATCGAGGCGGCCCGCGCGGGCGAGGCCGGCCGCGGCTTCGCGGTGGTCGCCTCCGAGGTGAAGAGCCTCGCGAGCCAGACCGCGAAGGCGACCGAGGAGATCCGCACCCAGATCGCCAGCATGCAGAACGTGACGACCTCGGCGGTCGGCGCCATCCAGGGCATCGGCCGGATCATCGGCGAGATCAACGACGTCACCACGACGATCGCGGCTGCCGTCGAGGAACAGGGCGCGGCCACCCGCGAGATCGCGCGCAACATCCAGCATGCCGCCGGCGGCACCAGCGAGGTCTCCAGCAATATCATCGGCGTCTCCACCGCCTCTGCCGAAGCCGGCGCTGCGGCGAGCGAAGTGCTGGGCGCCTCCGACGCACTGCGCCGCGAGGCCGACCTGCTGCGCGGAGAGATCGACGCGTTCCTCAACAACATGCGGGCGGCCTGATTATCATTCGGGGCGGCGCTTGGCGCCGAACCCGGCATCTCGCGCAACGACCTCCAGATTCCGGGTTCGCGCTCACGCGCGCCCCGGAATGACCGGCATTTTTGGGCTGCGCTCCATCCGGGTCACGGAAAAATCCGGCCCGGAATGACCGCTATGCGAGCCGAACTCGCGTCCTTTTTCGGCTGGCGCGGCGCGCCCGCCGGGTTTAAGTCGGTAGCATGAACGCAAAGACCGACACCGTGCAGTCCTCCGGCGAGGCCCTGCGCTACCCCTGGGACCAGCATCCCGGCCCTGACGAGGTCGTGGAGGTGAAGCCCGGCGTGTTGTGGGCGCGGCTGAAATTGCCGTTCCGCCTCAACCACGTGAACATCTACCTGCTCGCCGATGGCGACGGTTATGCGATGGTGGAT
>NZ_JBFUES010000604.1:0-4670 GCF_056403875.1 Bradyrhizobium sp. P2_E8 | reverse complement strand
GGTCTTCTTGCCCTTGGTCGGCTTGCCCCACGGAGTAACCGGGTGGCGACCGCCCGAGGTACGACCTTCACCACCGCCGTGCGGATGGTCGATCGGGTTCATCGAAACACCGCGGTTGTGCGGCTTGCGACCCAGCCAACGGTTGCGGCCGGCCTTGCCGATCGAGGTGTTCATGTGATCCGGGTTCGACACCGCGCCGATCGTGCCGCGGCAACGGCCGTGCACCAGGCGCTGCTCACCCGAGTTCAGGCGGATGATCACGTAGTCCTGGTCGCGACCGACGAGCTGGGCGTAGGTGCCCGCGGAACGGGCGAGCTGGCCGCCCTTCCCGATCTTGACCTCGATGTTGTGGATGATCGTGCCGACCGGCATGTTGCCGAGCGGCATGACGTTGCCCGGCTTCACGTCGACATAGTTGCCGGCCACCACGGAATCACCGACCGCCAGGCGCTGCGGCGCCAGGATATAGGCCTGGGTGCCGTCTTCGTACTTGACCAGCGCGATGAACGCAGTGCGGTTCGGATCGTATTCCAGCCGCTCGACGGTCGCGGGCGCATCGACCTTGTCGCGCTTGAAGTCGACGATGCGCAGGGTCTGCTTGTGACCGCCGCCGCGGAAGCGCACGGTGATGCGACCGGTGTTGTTGCGACCGCCGGAGGAATGCTTGCCTTCGGTGAGCGCCTTGACCGGCTTGCCCTTGTACAGGGCCGAACGATCGACCATGACCAGCTGGCGCTGGCCCGGCGTCGTGGGATTGAATGTCTTCAGTGCCATCGTCGTACGACCTTACAGACCGGTGGTGACGTCGATCCGGTGACCCTCTTCGAGGGTCACGATCGCGCGCTTGGTGTTCGACTGCGAACCGAGGTTGCCGCGGAAGACCTTGGTCTTGCCCTTGCGGACCAGCGTGTTGACGCTCTTGACCTTGACGTCGAACAGCTTCTCGATCGCTTCCTTGATCTGCGGCTTGGTCGCCTTCGCGGCCACCTYGAACAGGACCTTGTTGTGCTCGGACGCCAGCGTCGCCTTTTCGGTGACGACCGGAGCAACGATCACGTCGTAGTGGCGAGGCTCGATGTTCTTCGTCATTTGAAGCGCGCCTCCAGCGCATCGATGGCGGCCTTGGTCAGAACGAGCTTCTGACGGCGCAGGATGTCATAGACGTTGATGCCCTGGATCGGCAGCACGTCCATGTTCGGGATGTTGCGGGCCGCGGCGGCAAAGCCGTTGTTGAGCTCGGCGCCGTCGATGATCAGCGCGTTGGTGAGCCCCAGGCCCGAGAAGTGACCGAGCAGCGCCTTGGTCTTGGCGGCTTCCAGCGCGGCCTTCTCGATCACCAGCAGATCACCGTCCTTGGCCTTGGCCGACAGCGCATGCTTGAGAGCCAGCGCGCGGACCTTCTTCGGCAGGTCGGTGGCGTGCGAACGCACCACCGGACCGAAGGCGCGGCCACCGCCACGGAACTGCGGCACGCGGGCCGAGCCGTGACGAGCACCGCCGGTGCCCTTCTGCTTGTACATCTTCTTGCCGGTGCGCCAGATCTCGGCGCGGCCCTTGGCCTTGTGGGTGCCGGCCTGGCGCTTGTTGAGCTGCCACTGCACGCAACGCGCAATGATGTCCTGGCGCGGCTCGAGGCCGAAAATGGCGTCGGAAAGCTGGACCGAGCCGGCTTCCTTACCTTCGAGGGTGGTGACCTTCAATTCCATCTCACGCACCCTCCTGCTGGGCCGCAGCCTCGGCTTCGCCACCCGCAACCTTGAACTTGCCGGGCTTCGGAGCTTCCTTCGGCAGCGGCTTCTTGACGGCGTCGCGCACGCGGATCCAACCGCCCTTGGAGCCGGGAACGGCGCCTTCGACGAGGATCAGGCCGCGCTCGACATCAAGCTGAACGACTCGAAGGTTGAGCGTGGTGATGCGGTCGACACCCATGTGGCCGGGCATCTTCTTGTTCTTCCAGGTCTTGCCGGGATCCTGACGACCACCGGTCGAACCGATCGAGCGGTGCGAGATCGACACACCGTGCGTGGCGCGCAGACCGCCGAAGTTCCAGCGCTTCATGCCGCCGGCGAAGCCCTTACCGACCGAGGTGCCGGTGACGTCGACGAACTGGCCGACGACGAAATGATCGGCCTGGATCTCGGCGCCGACCGGGATCATGGCATCCGCGGTGACGCGGAATTCCTCGACCCGGCGCTTCGGCTCGACCTTGGCGACCGCGAACTGGCCGCGCTCCGCCTTGGGCATGTAAACGGTCTTGCAGCTGCCAGAACCGAGCTGGAGCGCGACGTAACCGTTCTTCTCTTCGGTGCGGTGGCCTACGACCTGGCAATTGCCGAGCTTCAGCACGGTCACGGGGATATGTTCGCCGGCCTCCGTGAAGACCCGCGTCATCCCGACCTTTTGTGCGATCACTCCGGAGCGCATCGGCTTGCTTCCTGTTCTTTCTGTCCGCTTACGCGAACGGGATCCAAAAATCTTAGAGCTTGATCTCGACGTCGACACCGGCGGCCAGATCGAGCTTCATCAAAGCATCGACGGTCTGCGGGGTCGGATCGACGATGTCGAGCAGGCGCTTGTGAGTGCGCATCTCGAACTGTTCGCGGCTCTTCTTGTCGACGTGGGGCGAACGGTTGACGGTGAACTTCTCGATGCGGGTGGGCAGCGGAATGGGTCCGCGGACCTGCGCGCCGGTGCGCTTCGCCGTGTTCACGATCTCGCGGGTCGACGTATCGAGGATACGATGGTCGAACGCCTTGAGACGGATACGAATGTTTTGGCCGTTCATTGCCGTGGTCTCTCTTCAGTGGGTGGCGAATAGCGAATAGCGAATGTCACCATTCGCTACTCGCCGGTCCCTATTCTCGTAATTACTCGATGATCGAGGCGACGACGCCGGCGCCGACGGTACGGCCGCCTTCGCGGATCGCGAAGCGGAGCTTCTCTTCCATCGCGATCGGCACGATCAGGTGCACTTCCATCGCGATGTTGTCGCCCGGCATCACCATCTCGGTGCCTTCCGGCAGATGCACGACACCGGTCACGTCGGTGGTGCGGAAGTAGAACTGCGGACGGTAGTTGGTGAAGAACGGGGTGTGGCGGCCGCCCTCTTCCTTGGTGAGGATGTAGGCCTCAGCCTTGAACTTGGTGTGCGGCTTGACCGAACCCGGCTTCGCCAGCACCTGACCGCGCTCGACGTCCTCGCGCTTGGTGCCGCGGAGCAGCGCACCGATGTTGTCGCCGGCCTGGCCCTGATCGAGCAGCTTGCGGAACATTTCGACGCCGGTGACGGTGGTCTTCTGGGTCGCACGCAGACCGACGATCTCGATTTCCTCGCCGACCTTGACGATGCCGCGCTCGACACGGCCGGTCACGACGGTGCCGCGGCCCGAGATCGAGAACACGTCTTCAACCGGCATCAGGAACGGCTGGTCGATCGGACGCTCCGGCTGCGGGATGTACTCGTCGACGTTGCGCATCAGCTCGAGGATGGCGTCGTGGCCGAGCTTCTTGTCCGAATCTTCGAGAGCGGCGAGCGCCGAACCCTTGATGATCGGGATCTTGTCGCCCGKGAATTCGTACTTCGAGAGCAGCTCGCGGACTTCGAGCTCGACGAGCTCGAGCAGCTCCGGATCGTCGACCATGTCGCACTTGTTGAGGAACACGACGAGCGCGGGCACGCCGACCTGGCGGGCGAGCAGGATGTGCTCGCGGGTCTGCGGCATCGGGCCGTCAGCGGCCGACACGACCAGGATCGCACCGTCCATCTGGGCGGCGCCGGTGATCATGTTCTTCACGTAGTCGGCGTGGCCGGGGCAGTCGACGTGGGCGTAGTGGCGGTTCTTGGTCTCGTACTCGACGTGCGCGGTCGAGATCGTGATGCCGCGCGCCTTCTCTTCCGGCGCCTTGTCGATCTGGTCGTACGCGGTGAACGTCGCACCGCCGGTCTCGGCGAGGATCTTGGTGATCGCCGCGGTCAGCGACGTCTTGCCATGGTCGACGTGACCGATGGTGCCGATGTTGCAGTGCGGCTTGTTACGTTCAAACTTTGCTTTGGCCATTTGACTCTCCGTTCAATCGTCAGCTTGAGACCGACGACAATCAGGCAAACTTCTTTTGGACTTCTGCCGACACGTTGGCCGGCGCTTCTGCGTAGTGATCGAACTGCATGGTGAAGGTTGCGCGACCCTGGCTCATCGAGCGCAGGTTATTCACGTAACCGAACATGTTCATGAGCGGCACCATCGCGTTGATGACGTTGGCGTTGCCGCGCATGTCTTGACCCTGGATCTGACCGCGCCGGGAATTCAGGTCGCCGATGACCGAGCCGGTGTAGTCTTCCGGGGTCACCACTTCGACCTTCATGATCGGCTCGAGCAGGACGGACTTGCCCTTCTGCAGCGCTTCGCGGAATGCCGCGCGCGATGCGATTTCGAAGGCGAGCGCCGACGAGTCGACGTCGTGGTACTTGCCGTCGACGAGCTGAACCTTGACGTCGACCACGGGGAAGCCCGCGACGACACCAGAGCTCATCACGCTGTTGAGGCCCTTTTCGACGCCGGGGATGTATTCCTTCGGAACCGCACCGCCGACGATCTTGGACTCGAACTCGTAACCCTTGCCGGGCTCGTTCGGCTCGACCACGATCGACACTTCCGCGAACTGACCGGTAC
>NZ_JBFUES010000603.1:0-4685 GCF_056403875.1 Bradyrhizobium sp. P2_E8 | reverse complement strand
GCGCAAAGGAGCGTGCGATGGCCAACGCCGCCAAGGTTCAAATGTCGGGCTCGTCTGACGGCAATGCGGCGACGGCCCATGTCGATACGTTCGCACGGCAACACCTGCCGCCGCGCGAGCTCTGGCCTGACTTCATCTTCACACGGCCCGAGCTGCAATATCCGCCACGATTGAACTGCGTCAGCTATTTCCTCGATCGTTGGGTCGAAGAGGGCCATGGCGACGCGCCTTGCGTCATCAGCCCCGCTGTCAGCTATACCTATCGCGAGCTGCAAGCGCTGGTGAATCGTATCGCCAATGTGCTGGTCGGCAAGCTTGGTCTCGTGACCGGTGGACGCGTGCTGCTGCGCTCTGCCAACAATCCGATGATGGTCGCAACCTACCTTGCGGTGATCAAGGCCGGCGGCATTTGCGTCGCGACGATGCCGCTGCTGCGCGCCAAGGAGCTGTCCTATCCGATCCAGAAGGCGGAGATCACGCTGGCGCTCTGCGATGGAAAGCTCGCCGACGAGATGGAGAAGGCGAAAGCCGCAGCGCCCGGTCTCAGGCAGGCCGTCTATTGGGGCAACGGCGCGGCCGATTCACTCGAGGCGCTGATCGCCGACGCAAGCCCGGAGTTCAAGGCTGTCGATACCGCCTCCGACGACATCTGCCTGATCGCTTTCACGTCGGGCACGACCGGCGATCCCAAGGGCACCATGCATTTCCACCGCGACATGCTGGCCGTCTGCGACGGCTACGCGCGCAACATCCTGCGCGCCGAGCAGAAGGATCGTTTCGTCGGCTCTGCACCGCTCGCCTTCACGTTCGGCTTCGGCGGCGTGCTGTTTCCTATGCATATCGGCGCCTCCTTCGTCGTGCTGGAGAAGACGACGCCGGACGACATCCTGACGGCGATCGAGCAGCACAGGACCACGGTCTGTTTCACCGCGCCGACCGCGTATCGCGCGATGATCGGCAAGCTTCCGGGCCGAGACATTTCCTCGCTTCGCAAGTGCGTCTCCGCCGGCGAGACGTTGCCCAAGCCGACATTCGATGCCTGGCTCAAGGCCACGGGCATCAAGCTGATGGACGGCATCGGTTCGACCGAGATGCTGCACATCTTCATCAGCGCGACCGAGGACGAGATCCGCCCGGGCGCGACCGGCAAGCCGGTGCCTGGCTACGAGGCGAAGATCGTCGACGACGCCGGCAATGACGTGCCGCCTGGGACGATGGGCCGCCTCGTGGTTCGCGGTCCGACCGGGTGCCGCTATCTCGCGGACGAGCGGCAGCACAAATATGTCCAGAATGGCTGGAACATCACCGGCGACACCTATCTGATGGATGACGACGGCTATTTCTGGTACCAGTCGCGCTCCGACGACATGATCGTGTCGGCCGGCTACAACATCGCAGGCACCGATGTCGAGGCGGTGCTGCTGACGCATCCCTCCGTCGCCGAGTGCGGTGTGGTTGGCGCACCGGACGAGGCGCGCGGAATGATCGTGAAGGCTTATATCATCGCCGCGCCCGGCATAACGCCGGATACTCAACTTGCGGCCGAGTTGCAGGAATATGTCAAACGCGAGATCGCGCCCTACAAGTATCCGCGCGCGATCGAGTTTGTGAAGCAGTTGCCGAAGACCGAGACCGGCAAGTTGAAGCGTTTTGCCCTGCGGCAACTGGCTCAGGCTGCGGCGACGTCGTCGGGCGTTGCCACAGAATGAGGGAAGGACGGAGCATTTGTCCGTGACAACGCCGAAAGGCCCGCAGCTCGCGGTGCTGTCGACCGCCGATGAGAATGACACGCGTTCGGCGACGCAGATCCTCCAGCCGTCCGGCTGGCCGGTGCCGAAAGGCTACGCCAACGGCATGGCCGCCGAGGGGCGGATTGTCGTCACCGGCGGCGTGATCGGCTGGGATGCTGAGGAGCGTCTCGCGGACGGCTTTGTCGCGCAGGTCCACCAGGCCCTGAGCAACATTGCCGCGATTCTGGCCGAAGCCGGTGCACGCCCTGAGCACCTCGTGCGCCTGACCTGGTACGTCGTTGACATCGACGAATACCTCGCGAACCTGAAGGAAGTCGGCAAGGTCTACCGTGCCATCTTCGGTGCGCACTATCCGGCGATGGCGTTGCTTCAGGTGGTGCGGCTGGTCGAGAAGGCGGCGCGCGTCGAGATCGAGGCCACCGCCGTCATTCCCCGCTGAGTCGCGTTTGGTCCTTCAGCTTGCCTTGTTAGCTCGCTTTGGCGAGATCGTCGTCCTGGGGTGAGTTCAGATAGACGCCGGACATGGTGTCGACCCAGCACAAATGGTCGTGCACCTTCTTCACGCCCTCGACGTTCTCCGCCGCGACGACCGCGGCTTGCCGTGCGCGTTCTTCGATAATGACGCCACTGAGGTGAACGATGCCGTCGCGGACGATGACGTTGAGTCCGAACGGGCACCAATCGTTCTTTTCCATGGTATCGATGATGCGGGTGCGAATGTGATCGTCATCGGCCGTCGGATCGGGCACCTCGCGGGCGAGCCCTGCGACGGCCTGCAACAGGTTGGCGCGGGACACGATCCCGACCACCATATCGCCGCGCACCACCGGCAGGCGCTTCACGTTGTTCCGTTCCATGAGATCGACGATCTCCGCGAGCGCCGTATCCTCGGTGATGGTCACGGGCGAGGCGGTCATCACCTCCGAGACCTTGCGGCCGTGCTCCTGGACGAAGTCGCTGGCCGATTTGCCCGGACCGAGGATGAACCGTAACCAGCGCCCCCGCTTGCGCCCGGTGCCGATTTCGCTGCGACGGATGAAATCTCCTTCCGAGACGACGCCGACCAGCTTGCCGGTCTCATCGACCACGGTAAGGCCGCTGACGTGCCGCTTCAGCATGATGTTTGCGGCCTCGACAATGCTGGTGTCGGGGCTGACCGAGATGACCGACCGGGTCATGATCTGATGGGCGCGCATGGAAGACTCCGCTGGCTCGTCGAATTTGGATGCGCAAAACCTAATTCGGCCGTCGGCGCGTGGTTTGACCCAGGTCAAGCGATCCGGGCCATTTCTCCCCTGAGTGAGCAATTGTGATCCGTGCCGGGATTTGATGCAGCTCAACGCGCATCGGAAGCGTCGCCATATCCTGCCGCCGACCTAGAACAGAAGCCCGCAGGACCATTCAGCCATGAGCGTCGTCAAGATATTTCCTCGGGCCGAAGAGCCGCCGGCGCAGGCTCTTTCCGCCAATCCGGCCGCCGAAGCCTCTACGACGATCCTCGAAACGACCCCTGAGAACAATTCCCTGCCTGCATCGGAGCCATACCCCCTCGACCGCGCGTTTCATGCGATGCTGGCGCGGTTCACGGGCGGGATTTCGCCGGTGGCCTTGACGCTCGCCTGGCTCGATTGGAGTGCGCATCTTGCCGCCGCGCCGGAGCGCCAGATGCAGATGTTCCGCAGCGGTCTTCGCGATACCGGCCGGTTGCTGCAAGCCGTCGCGCACGCGACGTCGCAAAAGCCGTGGTCCGTGATTGAGCCGCAGGGCCGCGATCGTCGCTTCAAGGACCCGCAATGGGAAGCCGCGCCGTTCAATCTGCTTGCGCAGGCGTTCCTGCTCACGGAGCGCTGGTGGCACGATGCCACGACCGGCGTGCGTGGCGTGTCGCATGCAAATGAAGCCGTCGTCGAGTTCTCGGTACGCCAGATGCTCGACATGCTGGCGCCGTCGAACTTCGCGGCCACCAATCCGCAGGTTCTGGAGAAAGCGTTCCAGAGCGGCGGCGAGAATTTTGTGTTCGGCTGGCAGAACTGGTGCAGCGATCTGATGCGCCTGCTCTCCATCTCGAAGCCGGCGGGTGACGAGCAGTTCGTCGTCGGCAGGGCGGTGGCGGCTTCGCCCGGGAAGGTCGTTTACCGCAACGATCTGATCGAGCTGATCCAGTACCATCCGACGACCGCGCAGGTGCGACCCGAGCCGATCCTGATCGTGCCGGCCTGGATCATGAAGTATTACATTCTCGACCTGTCGCCGCAGAATTCCCTGGTCAGGTTTCTGACCGGTCAGGGCTTCACCGTGTTCGCGATCTCCTGGCGCAATCCGGATGCGAAGGACAGGGATGTTGCCTTCGACGACTATCGCAAGCTGGGTGTGATGGCCGCGCTGGATACGATCGGCCGGATCATACCCGATCGGAAGACCCATGCGCTCGGCTACTGTCTGGGCGGCACATTGCTGTCGATCGCCGCCGCCGCCATGGCGCGCGAGGGCGATCGCCGTCTAGGCACCATCACGCTCCTTGCCGCCCAGACCGACTTCACCGAGGCCGGCGAAATGACGCTCTTCATCAACGAGAGCCAGGTCGCCTTCCTCGAAGACATGATGTGGCAGCGCGGCTATCTCGACACGACACAGATGGCCGGTGCGTTCCAGCTGCTGCGCTCCAACGAGCTGATCTGGTCGCGGCTGTCGCGCGACTACCTGATGGGCGAGAGCTCGCAGCCGAGTGATCTGATGGCCTGGAACGCCGATGCCACGCGGCTGCCGTATCGCATGCACTCGGAGTATTTGCGCAAGCTGTTCCTCGACAACGATCTGGCCGAAGGCCGCTATCGCGTCGAAGGCAGGAGCGTCTCGCTCTCCGACATTCACGCGCCGATGTTCGTGGTGGGCACACTCGCCGACCACGTGGCGCCGTGGCGATCCGTCTACAAG
>NZ_JBFUES010000602.1:0-4686 GCF_056403875.1 Bradyrhizobium sp. P2_E8 | reverse complement strand
GTGTGGCGCGCACGACGCGGAAGATGAACGTGCGTTAAGTTTTCAAGCTTGCGCGCGTGTCTCTCGCGCGCGAGCGAGCGTCAGCCGCGCTTGGTGAAGGGCTCGACGCGCTGCGCTGCGCGGATGAACGCGGTCATCACCAGCACACCGAGCGCGAACAGCACGGCCTGGAGGATGTGCGCGCCCTGATCGCCTAAACCGAACAGGATCGCGAGGGCCCAGCCGCCGGCAAAGGCCGCGCCGAACACCTCCGCGCCGATCAGGATGGCGGCGCTGATGACGGTGATGACGCTGGGCCAGACGATCTGGCGGGAGGAGGAAGGCGCGTTCATGGGGCTCAGGGATCCCTAGTCTTCGAGGGCCGCAATCTCTCCGAAAAGGCGGGCGGGAGCAAGGCCAAATGGCCCAAAAAAGCCCCATCGCGTGCTATAGCTGGCCGCAACAAACCAGCTCGAAAACCGGGACTTGCGATGTCAGACCTCCGCCAAACTACGGACGCCGAGACCAACCCGCTGCTGAAGGCCTGGGTGACGCCGTTCGCGACCCCGCCCTTCGACGAGATCACGCCGGAGCACTTCCTCCCGGCCTTCGAGCAGGCCTTCGCCGACCATTCCGCCGAGATTGCGGCGATCACCAACGACCCGGCCGCGCCCGACTTCGCCAACACCATCACGGCGCTGGAGCGCTCCGGCAAGCTGCTGAGCAAGGTCGCGGCGGTGTTCTACGACCTCGTCTCGGCGCATTCCAACCCGGCCATCCTGGAGATCGACAAGGAGGTTTCCTTGCGGACGGCGCGGCACTGGAATCCGATCATGATGAATGCCGTGCTGTTTGGTCGCATCGCCCAGCTGCACGAGAACCGCGCCAATCTGGGTCTTTCGCCCGAACAGCTCCGCCTGCTGGAGCGCACCTATACCCGCTTCCACCGTTCCGGCGCCGGCCTCTCCGAGGAGGCCAAGACGCGGATGGCCGAGATCAACGAGAGGCTCGCCCAGCTCGGCACCGGCTTCAGCCATCATCTGCTCGGCGACGAGCAGGAATGGTTCATGGAGCTAGGGGAGGCCGACCGCCAGGGCCTGCCGGAGAGCTTCGTCGCCAGTGCCAAGGCTGCGGCGGAAGAGCGCGGCATGGCCGGCAAGGCCATAGTCACGCTGTCGCGCTCCTCCGTCGAGTCGTTCCTCAAGAGCTCGGCGCGGCGCGACCTGCGCGAGAAGGTCTACAAGGCCTTCATTGCGCGCGGCGACAACGGCAATGCCAACGACAACAATACGACCATCGTCGAGATCCTGAAGCTGCGTGAGGAGAGCGCGAACCTGCTCGGCTACCCGACCTACGCCGCCTACCGGCTCGAGGACTCCATGGCCAAGACGCCGGAAGCGGTGCGGGGACTGCTCGAGCGGGTCTGGAAGCCGGCGCGCGCCCGGGCGTTCGCCGACCGCGACGAGATGCAGACGCTGATCTCGGCCGAGGGCGGCAATTTCAAGCTCGCGCCGTGGGACTGGCGCTTCTACGCCGAAAAGCTCCGCCTCCAGCGGGCCAATTTCGATGACGCCGCGATCAAGCCGTATCTCGCGCTCGACCACATGATCGCCGCCGCCTTCGACTGCGCCACGCGCCTGTTCGGCATCACCTTCGAGGAGCGCAAGGACGTGCCGGTCTGGCACCCGGACGTCCGGGTCTGGGAGGTGAAGGGGCGGGACGGCAAGCACAAGGCGCTGTTCTATGGCGACTATTTCGCCCGGCCGTCGAAGCGCTCCGGCGCCTGGATGACCTCGCTGCGCGACCAGCAGAAGCTCGACGGCGACGTCGCGCCGCTCGTTCTCAATATCTGTAATTTTGCCAAGGGAGCCGGCGGCGAGCCCTCGCTGCTGTCGCCCGACGACGCCCGCACCCTGTTTCACGAATTCGGCCACGGCCTGCACGGCATGCTGTCCAACGTGACCTATCCGTCGCTGTCGGGCACATCAGTGTTCACCGATTTCGTCGAGCTGCCGTCGCAGCTCTACGAGCACTGGCAGGAACGGCCCGAGGTGCTCCAGCAATTCGCCCGCCACTACCAGACCGGCGAGCCGCTGCCGGACGACCTGCTGCAGCGCTTCCTCGCCGCGCGAAAATTCAACCAGGGCTTTGCCACGGTCGAGTTCGTCTCCTCGGCGCTGGTGGACCTCGAATTCCACACCCAGCCGGCCGCGGCGGCCAGCGACGTGCGGGCCTTCGAGAAGAAGGAGCTGGAGAAGATCGGCATGCCCGAGGAGATTGCACTGCGGCACCGGCCCACGCAGTTCGGTCACATCTTCACCGGCGACCATTATGCCGCCGGCTATTACAGCTACATGTGGTCGGAGGTGATGGACGCCGACGCCTTCGGCGCGTTCGAGGAGGCCGGCGACATCTTCGATCCGGCCGTGGCAAAACGCCTGCACGACGACATCTACTCCTCGGGCGGATCGGTCGATCCGGAAGCCGCCTATGAGGCCTTCCGCGGCCGCCCGCCGGAGCCCGACGCGCTGCTGCGCCGCCGCGGCCTGCTCGACGCCCCGAAGGCGGCCTGATGGGCATGCGTGCCCTGTTCGGTCTGCTGCTCGCCGCCGCGATGACTCTCGGAGCCGGTGCGGCGAGCGCGCATCCGCATGTCTGGATCACCGCGACCAGCGAACTCCTCTACGCCGAGGACGGCAGCATCACCGGCGTGCGTCACGCCTGGACCTTCGACGACATGTTCTCGGCCTATGCGGTGCAGGGGCTCGAGAGCAAGACCAAGGGCGCCTATACCCGCGAGGAGCTCGGGCCGCTGGCGCAGACCAATGTCGAGTCGCTGAAGGAATATGCCTACTTCACCTTCGCGCGAGCGGACGGCAAGAAGGAGCGATTCCAGGAGCCGGTCGACTACTTCCTCGACTACAAGGATACCGTGCTGACCCTGCACTTCACGCTGCCGCTGAAGAACCCGGCCAAGCCCAAGCAGCTGGTGCTCGAAGTGTTCGACCGTTCCTTCTTCATCGACTTCCAGATGGCCAAGGACAACCCGGTCAAGCTGGTCGGGGCACCCGCCGGCTGCCAGATGAAGCTCGACCGTCCCAGTGACGGCACCGCGACCGCGCAGAAGCTCAACGAGCAGACCTTCATGAGCGGTGAGAACACCAATTTCGGCATGATGTTCGCCAACAAGATCACGGTGGATTGCCCTTGATCGGTCGTCTGCATTCTCCGCTTGCCCGCGGGCTTCTCGCCTGTTCCGCGGTCATCGCCGTGCTGGGCGTGGCCGATGCCGCGCTTCACGATCTCCTCGCGCAAAATCCGTTCGGCGCACCGAAACCCGCGCAGGCGGCCGCGCCCGAGGCCGGCGGCCTCATCGGCTGGCTGTTGGCAAAACAGTCGGAGTTCTACCGCCAGATGTCGGCGACCATCCGCGCCGCGAAGTCCGACGGCTCGGCGGTGTGGACGCTGCTCTTCATCTCCTTTGCCTATGGCATCTTCCATGCCGCCGGACCCGGCCACGGCAAGGCGGTGATCGCCTCCTATCTCGTCGCCAACCGCGAGACCGCGCGGCGCGGCATTGCGTTGTCGTTTGCCTCGGCCCTGATGCAGTCGCTGGTGGCGATCCTGATCGTCGGCATCTCGGCCTGGGTGCTGAATGCGACGGCCAAGACCATGTGCAAGGCCGAAGGCGTGATCGAGATCGCGAGCTATGGCCTGATCGCGCTGTTCGGCCTGCGGCTGGTCTGGGTCAAGGGCGGCGCCTTCATCCGCGCGCTTCAGGTGGCCCAGCCGGTGCCGGCGATCGCGGGCGTGCCGCAGCACCATGATCACGGCCATCACCACCATCATGATGCGCATGATCATCATGACCACGATCACCATGATCACGCCCACACCCACACCCACACCCACACCCACGCCCATCACGGGCACGATCACGTCCATGACGAGCATTGCGGCCATTCCCACGGTCCGGCGCCGAGCGAACTCGCCGGCCCCGGTGGCTGGCGGCGCGGATTCGCCGCGATCCTGACCGTCGGCATCCGGCCCTGCTCGGGTGCGATCCTCGTGCTGGTGTTCGCGCTCGCCCAGGGCCTGTTCTGGGCCGGCATCGCCGCGACCTTCCTGATGGGGCTCGGCACCGCGATCACGGTCGCGGCCATTGCCGTCGTCGCCGTCTCCGCCAAGGACATCGCCGGCCGCCTGAGCGCGGGGCGCGACGGCGGCGGCGCGCTGTTCATGCGCGGCATCGAATTCGGCGCCGCCGGTCTCGTGCTGCTGTTCGGCGTCGGCCTGTTGTTCGGCTACATCGCCGCCGAACGGACGACGTGTTTTTGAGGCACGCTCTCGTGCCCCGGACGCAGCGCAGCGTCYCTTCGACGGTGCGCTGCAGAGCCGGGGCCCATCGCTCCATACTGTAGCTGTGGCCCCCTAGGTCCCGGCTCTGCGCCGCAAAGCTAAGGCGTTGCAGCGCGTCCGGGACACGGCAGCTCACACCGGCAAGAACCGCTTCAGCATCGGCATGAAGAAGATCCCGAGATTGATCGCAAAGCCGATGCTCCAGAGGATCGAGCGCAGTGTCGGGCGGTTGCCGAGATAGGTCAGCACGTAGGCGATCCGCACGATCAGGAACAGCACCGCGAGCTCGTCGATCAGCCGCTGCGGCGCGTCCCTGAATTCGGCGAGCAGCACCGCGAAGGCGAAGAA
>NZ_JBFUES010000601.1:0-4696 GCF_056403875.1 Bradyrhizobium sp. P2_E8 | reverse complement strand
ACGTAGAACGCTTCGTGCAGCACTTTCGCGAGATCGTTGACGTCGCGCACCAGCCAGTTGTGCTTGGTGCAGGGACGCGTGATGCCGACCGTGTCGCATTCCTGGAACGCGTCGTTGCCGATCAGATGCGTCGGCACCTGGCCGGAGATGCAGACCAGCGGGATCGAGTCCATCAGCGCGTCGGTCAGCGGCGTCACCATGTTGGTGGCGCCGGGGCCGGAGGTCACCAGCGCAACGCCCGGCTTGCCGGTCGAGCGCGCATAGCCCTCGGCGGCGTGGCCCGCGCCCTGCTCGTGCCGGACCAGGATGTGCTGGACCTCGCTCTGCTGGAAGATCTCGTCATAGATCGGAAGCACCGCGCCGCCGGGATAGCCGAAAATGTCGGTCACGCCGTGATCGATGAGCGCGCGGACGATCATCGCGGCGCCGGTCATCTGGTTCGGATCGTGGCTCTTGTCGGTCATTGGCTTGCTCCGGATGCGCTGTTGCCAGCGGCTTCGTTCGTGTCGGGTTCAGGAAATAAAAAAGGCCCCGAAGAGGGCCCATGCACACCGCCTGTCATGTGGATGGCAGCTAGCCATCCCCGGCGGTGTGCCTGGGTACGACGGCGATAAGGAGTTTGGTAATAATGTTACGCATGGCAGGCGCCCGGCTTCCCAAAGGTTGCGCGAAACATAGCGGCCAAAGCCTGGATGTCAAGGCAATGCGGCCGTTCCCGCGCGATTTTGGCAGTGTAGCGGTGTTCCCGGGGTTCGGCGAGGGGTAAATTCGGGAACCCGGCACAAAAGCACGTCAGTCGGGGTCCTGCGCCGCGTTCACGGTCGCCGCTAGCCAGCCCCTCGCCTCCTCCAGCTTCACCCATTCGAACTCCGGCAATTGGTGCCGGAACCAGGTGTACTGGCGCTTGGCGTAATGGCGGGTATCGGTGCGGCCGATCGTGGCCGCCTCGTCCAGGCTGAGCTCACCGCGCAAATGCCGGATCAGGGCCGGCACGCCGTGGGCCTTCATCGCCGGTAGCAAGGGATCGAGCTTTCGGGCGGCGAGGCGCTCGACCTCCCTCAAGGCGCCGGCGCCGAGCATGGCGTCGAAGCGGGCATCGATGCGGGCATAGAGCTCCTCGCGCTCGGGAGCGAGGAACACCGCGCGAAAACTGTCCTGCGGCAACAGCGGCGGCTGCCCCTCCTGGTGCCAGTCGAGCAGCGAGCGCCCGGTCGCCTCGACCACTTCGAGCGCGCGTGCGATGCGGGTGCGGTCGCGCAGGTTCAATCGCTCGGCCGCACGCGGATCGCGGGCCGCGAGTTCCGCATGCAGCGCCTCGACACCGTTCCGCTCCAGCCGCGCGCGCACGTCTTCGCGCACCTCAGCGGGGATCGGCGGCACCACCGAGAGGCCCGCGGTCAGCGCCTTGAAATAGAGCCCGGTACCGCCGATGAAGATCGGCAGGCGGCCTTCGGCTCTCGCCCCTTCGAGCGCCGTCGCCGCATCGTTCACCCAGGCGCCGGCCGAGAAATTCACGGCGGCATCGACGTGACCGTAGAGGCGATGCGGCACGAGCGCCTCGTCTGCCCGTGTCGGGCGCGCCGTAATGATGCGCAGGTCGCGGTAGACCTGCATGGAATCGGCATTGATGACGACGCCGCCGGTGGCGAGCGCCAGCTCGAGCGCCAGCGCCGACTTGCCGCTGGCGGTCGGGCCTGCGATAAGCACGGCCTTGCCAATAGGCCTTCTGCCGACTTGCCCCTCGCTCACGAAAACCTCAAATGTCCCTCGTCGCCACGCTGATCTGCAATCCCGATAGTCCCGCGCTCGACTCTACCATCGTCGACGGCGCCCGCGCCGTGCTGCCTCAGGCGGCGCCGGCGCACTGGCTGTTCGACGGGGTTGCGGTCGACATTCCCTTCGGCGCCGACAGTAACCTCGAAGGCGACCGTCACGCCATCGAACAGCGGTTGCGCGAGCTTCGCGGCGACCTGCCGATCGACATCGTCGTGCAGCCTGCCGGCGCCCGGCGCAAGAAGCTTTTTCTCGCCGACATGGATTCCACCATGATCGGCCAGGAATGCATCGACGAGCTCGCCGATCTCGTCGGGATGAAGGCCCATGTCGCCGCCATCACCGAGCGCGCGATGCGCGGCGAGATCGAGTTCGAGCCGGCGCTGCGCGAGCGTGTTGCGCTTCTGAAGGACCTTCCCGCCAGTGTCGTCGACGAGGTGCTGGAAAAGCGCATCACGCTGACCCCGGGCGGCCGCGCGCTGGTCGCGACCATGCGGGCGCACGGCGCCTATACCTGCCTCGTCTCCGGCGGCTTCACGCTGTTCACGAGCGCGGTCGCCGCCAGGATCGGCTTCCAGGAGAACCGCGCCAACGAACTGATCGTGCGCGACGGCAAGTTCACCGGCGAGGTCAAGGAGCCGATTTTGGGCCGCGCGGCCAAGCTCGCGACGCTGGTGGATCTGATGGAGTCGTTCGATCTCGACGACATCGACTCGGTCGTGGTCGGCGACGGCGCCAACGATCTGGCGATGATCCAGGCGGCGGGACTGGGCGTGGCCTATCACGCCAAGCCGGCGGTGGCGGCGGCCGCCGCGGCACGGATCGACCATGGCGATCTCACCGCGCTGCTGTATGCGCAGGGATATCGGCGCGAGGAGTTTGTGGAGGCTTAGCCTCCCCTCCGCCGTCATCACCCGCGAAGGCGGGTGATCCGTTATTCCAGAGACAGCGACGTATACGGAGAAGCCGCGGCGTACTGGATGCCCCGCTTTCGCGGGGCATGACAGTTGAGCACGCGGTGGAGAGCGACCGCCCTTACTGCACGCTCAGCGCAACAAACCGCAGCTCGCCGTCGGCGTTGGAGACCAGCAACAGCACCGATTTCTTGCCGTCCTTCTTGAGCTGGTCGACCCGCTTCTGGATGTCGGCGCCGCTGGAGACGGCCTCCTGCGCCACCTCGACGATGACGTCGCCGGCGGACAGGCGCTTCTCGGCAGCATCGGAATTGGCGTCGACATTGGTGACGACCACGCCCTTGACGCTGTCCTTGATCTTGTAGCGCGTGCGCAGGTCCTTGTTCAGCGTGGCAAGATCGAGGCCGAGCGCCTTCTGCGTCACCAGCTTCTCGGGCGGGGGCTCGTCGGTCTTCACCGCGGCCTGCACCTTGTCGGGATCCTGGAGGCGGCCGAGCGTGACCTTCTTGGTCTGCTCCTCGCCCTTGCGGATGATGATGACGTCGACTTCCTTGCCGACCGCCGTGTCGGCGACGACGCGGGAGAGATCCTTCGGATCCTTGACGTCCTTGCCGTCGAACTTGACGACGACGTCGCCGGGCTCGATGCCGGCGGGCTTGGCCGGGCCCTTGTCATCCACGCCTGCAACCAGCGCGCCGCGCGGCGGCTTGATGTTGAGGCTCTCGGCGATCTCGTCGGTGACGCTCTGGATGCGCACCCCCAGCCAGCCGCGGCGCAGTTCGCCGAACTGGCGGAGCTGGTCGACGACACCCACGACCGTCTTCGACGGCACGGCGAAGCCGATGCCGATCGAGCCGCCGGAGGGCGAGATGATCAGCGTGTTGACGCCGATGACGTCGCCATCGAGATTGAACAGCGGACCGCCGGAATTGCCGCGGTTGATGGCCGCGTCGGTCTGGATGTAGCTGTCATAGGGACCCGAGGAGATGTCGCGGTTCTTGGCCGAAACGATACCGGCCGTCACCGTGCCGCCCAAGCTGAACGGGTTACCGATCGCGACCACCCAGTCGCCGAGGCGCAGCTTGTCGGAGTCGCCGAACTTCACCGCGACCAGCGGCTTCGTCGGCTTGAACTTCAATACGGCGAGGTCGGTCTTCTTGTCGACGCCGACCAGCTCGGCCTTGATCTTGGTGCCGTCGTTGAGGATGACGTTGATCTCGTCGGCGTCCGCAATGACGTGGTTGTTGGTGACGACGACGCCTGACGTGTCGATGATGAAGCCGGAGCCGAGCGAGTTGGTCTTGCGGGGCGGGCCGTTGTCGCCACCCTTGCCGCCGCCGCCGGGACCACCGGGACCCCTGCGGTTCTTGAAGAAGTCGTCGAAGAACTCCTCGAAGGGCGAGCCGGGCGGCAGTTGCGGCATGGTGTTGCTGCCGCCGCCCTTGGCTTCGACGGTCTGCGAGGTCGAGATATTGACGACCGCGTCGATCACCTTC
Organism: Bradyrhizobium sp. P2_E8; assembly: GCF_056403875.1. Classification (NCBI taxonomy): domain Bacteria; kingdom Pseudomonadati; phylum Pseudomonadota; class Alphaproteobacteria; order Hyphomicrobiales; family Nitrobacteraceae; genus Bradyrhizobium; species Bradyrhizobium sp. P2_E8. The sequence continues at coordinate 513 of NZ_JBFUES010000601.1, read as the reverse complement.
TCGGCGACGTCGGCGATGCCCTCCGGTCCGCGCGCATGAGCCGGCGTGCCGAACGCGCCGAAAGCACTGACGGCGAGCGCGGCCAGCCCAATTCTCACGCCAAGTCGCGCACGATGGCGCAAGCGGGACGGGGCAATGATGGCAGCGGTCATARCGATCTCCAGAGAAAGGGATTCGGCGCCAAGACTGCGCTCGAACGGGGGCACGGCGCAAGCGCGGAGCTTCACGGGCCTCAAGACCCGCATAATACGGCGAAAACCGGTTCCTTGCCTTCACTTTGGCGTTGGCGCGAGGTCTAGATCGGGCGCCGCATCACCCAGATCAGGATCAGGCCGGCCACGGCCGAACCGATCCCGACCACCCGCAGAATGTTGTCCGGCGTGGCGATGGCGCTCTTCATGGCCTTGCGCATCCAGTTCGGACTTGCCGCAAACATCAAGCCTTCCAGTACGAACAGGATGCCTAAGCCGATGAGGAAGTCGGCGAACGCAATGGACCTCATCGGATTGGAAC
>NZ_JBFUES010000600.1:0-4701 GCF_056403875.1 Bradyrhizobium sp. P2_E8 | reverse complement strand
GACTAAGCCGATGTGAAAACGCCTTCAATCTCTCGCCCCTGGCCGAAAAACTTCGCAGCGACGCCCGCAGCCTCGTCATCGCCGCCTTGCTGATCGGAGGATTGATCCTCTGGTTCGTGATGGCCGGCCGGACGGATCGCGTCATCTATCGCGGCGTCGATCAGGCATGGGCGGAGCCCGGCATCGTCCATCTCAAGACGGATCCAGCGGGCAACTACGTGATCCAGCGCAATGCGGAATTTGCCGCAATGAAGGTCGGCTGCGTCTATGATCTCAACTATGATGTCGTGTTCGGCCGGCATCAGAGCAATGACCGCATCAAGACCGTCCGCCGGGTTACTCTCGTCGGATGCCAGACTAGCCGGACCGGCTCCGGCCAACCATCTCCGATGAGCGGCGCGGTTTGAGCGCCGTGTCGTCCGGTGCGAGCAGCCGTCCGTCCTCCGCGCGCAGCTCGAGCTTCCGCACCGGGCGACCTTTCTCGCGATCGACCAGGATGGTTGCGATTTCCTCGGAGTGATCGTCGAAGGCCTCGCTCCATTGCCGGAGCGCGACCAGGATCGGGAAGGTGCCGCGGCCCTTCGGCGTCAGCACATATTCAGAATAGGCGCTGCCGTCGGAGGCGGGGGCGGTTTCCAGAATGCCGTGATCGACCAGCGCGCGCAGCCGCGCGGCCAGAATGTTCTTGGCCATGCCGAGMTTGCKCTGRAACTCRCCGAAGCGGCGCAAACCGAACAGCGCCTCGCGGATGATCAGCAGCGACCACCAATCGCCGATCGCCTCCAGCGAGCGCGCGATCGGGCAGGCATCGCCCTCGAAGCTGGTTCGTTTCACCATCGTCTTGGTCCTTTCGCATTCGCCCGATTCCGGTGGCGATCACGCGCTTGTGTGGTTGCATCATAAAACCAAATGGCCTAGATGGCAACTTAGTTTCATTATGAAACCACTGGAGGCGAACGTGAGACTGAAGAACAAGACGGCATTGATTACGGGCGGCAACGGCGGCATCGGTCTTGCGACGGCAAAGCTGTTCGTGGCCGAGGGCGCCAAGGTGGTGATCACCGGGCGCAACAAGGAGACGCTGGCGGCTGCCGCCAAGGAACTCGGCCCGAACGCGCTTGCGGTCGTCGCTGATGCCACCGACATCGCCGCCACCGAAGCTGCGATCAGGCAGGGCGCCGAGAAGTTCGGCAAGTTCGACATCGTGTTCGCCAATGCCGGCATTCCCGGCAGCACGCCGCTCGGTGCGGCAACGCTGGAGGTCTTCGAGAAGGTGATCAGCACGAACCTCACCGGCGTGTTCTTCACGGTTCAGTCCGCGCTGCCTTATCTCAACGACAACGCCTCGATCATCCTCAACGGCTCGGTGATCTCGGTGCTGGGCATCCCCGGTTACTCCGCGTACGGCGCGGCGAAGGCCGGCGTGCGGGCGATGGCGCGGATCATGGCCTCGGAGCTGTCGCCGCGCGGCATCCGCGTCAACGTCGTCGCGCCCGGCGCGATCCGCACGCCGATCTGGGGCGCCGCGATCGCAACGCCCGAAGCCGAGAAGGCGTTCGAGAAGCGGATCGCGCTGTCGACGCCGCTCGGCCGCATCGGTGAACCCGATCACATTTCCAAGACGGTGCTGTTCCTCGCCTCCGATGACTCCGCGCATATTCAAGGCCAGGAGATATTCGTCGACGGCGGCGCAGTGGCCTCGCCGAGCGGCGCGCCGATCTATCGCGGCTGATCAAATCAAGTGCAAATTGAATCGGTCGGCGCGACCACATCGGTTGCGCCGGCCGGTTTTCTCGTCCTGCAGGATGTATTTTCTGAACCTTGCGTGATGAGGTTGAACCTTGGTGCAAGCTGCCAAGACCCTTTTACGGGCAGAGGGTCATAAGACTCATTTTCAGGGAGCCCGTGATGCCAAAGGCAGCTCGCATTTTTTCGTCGATTTCATCACCGCGCATTTTCACCGAGCGTTCCGCCATTCCCGCCAGGCGCTCCGACAAATCGGAGCTCATCGCGGTGGCCCTTTTCTCCGGGATCGGCCTGTTCATTTCGCTCGTGGCCGTCATCCTGGGCATGCAGGGCGCCTGGTTTTAGCCCGTGCGATCTGTCAGCCGCCGCCGGATTCCGGCAGCGGCCGTTGCGGGTGGCGTGAGCCTCACGCCGCCTGAAGGCTGGTGGCTGCCTGAAGTGCGCCAGCCAGCGCTTTCTCACGATGATCCGGCCCGATCTGGATGCCGTCGGCGGAGATGAACTCGGGATCGGTGATGCCGATGAAGCCGAACACCCAGCGCAGATAGGTTTCGAGATGTTCGCCGGCCGCGTATGGCGTCTCCGCGCCGTAAAAGCCGCCGCGCGAGATCGCTACGATCACCCGCTTGCCGCCGGCAAGGCCCTGCGGGCCGTTGGCGCCGTATTGGAACGTCTTCCCCGCCACCAGGATACGATCGATCCAGGCCTTGAGCTGGCTCGGGATGGTGAAATTGTACATGGGCGCGCCGATCACGACGATGTCGGCATCGAGGAACTCGTTGAGCACGGCCGCGCTCGCGGCAAGGTCCGGTCCGAGTTCCGCCGGCGCAGGCGCGCCTTGCGCGGCCGCCAGATGCGAGCCGGAGAGGTGGGCGAGCGGGGTCAGGGTCAGGTCGCGATAGACGATGTCCAGCGAGGGCGTCGCCTGCTGCAGACGGTCGACGATGGCGGCGGAAACCTGCCGGCTGACGGAGTGGGGGCCGAGCACGCTGGAGTCGATATGGAGGAGTTTCATTGAGGTCACCCATGGTATAGATTTGTAACCCGCACTACATGAGTGACTGTCAAAACCCCCGCAAGAACGCACTTTTTTGAGCCATGGGCACATCTCTGAAACCTGCGCACATCGATCTGCCTGCTTCGCCAAGGTCGGGTCAAAGGCCCGATCCCAACCATGCGGACTGCCGCGGGGTCGCCTCCGTGCTGTCCCGCGTCGGCGATAAATGGAGCGTGTTCGTCATCATGATGCTCGGCGACGGACCGAAGCGCTTCAACGAGCTGAAGCGCATGATCAACGGCATCTCGCAGCGGATGCTGACCTTGACGCTGCGCGGGCTGGAGCGTGACGGCCTCGTCACGCGCACGATCTTCCCGACCATTCCGCCGCGCGTGGACTATGAGCTGACCGATCTCGGCCGCGGCCTGTCGCGGCCCGTCGAGGCGCTCGGCAAGTGGGCGATGGAGCATCTGGCGCAGATCGAGGCCGCACGGACGCGGTTCGACAAGCGCGGCGAGAACTARAGCAGCGACACCAATCCGCCGCCGTGGCGTTCGAGCCGGCCGGCGAGTTCGAGCTCCAGCAGCACGGTGCGGACGATGGCCGGCGAGGCGCCGGACATCCGCACGAGATCGTCGAGCGAGATCGGCACAGGGCCGAGCAGGCCGATGATCTGGTCGCGGTCGTGCGTCTGCGGATCGGTTTCGAACGGCTCGCTGTCGGGCTCGCGCGCCCGATGCATCAGCGGCCGCTCCATGATCGGTGCGACCGCGTTGATGACGTCGGCGGCTTCGGTGACGAGCGTTGCGCCCTGCTTGATCAGATCGTTGGTGCCGGCGGCGCGCGGATCGAGCGGCGAGCCCGGCACCGCGAACACCTCGCGGCCCTGTTCGGCCGCCATGCGCGCGGTGATCAGCGAGCCCGAGCGGTGGGCCGCCTCCACCACGACCACGCCGAGCGAAGCGCCCGAGATCAGACGGTTGCGGCGGGGGAAGTCGCGGGCGCGCGGCTCGTGGCCGAGCGGCATCTCGGAGATCGCCGCGCCCGCGTGGTCGAGGATCGATCCGAGCAAATCGCCGTGCTCGGGCGGATAGATGCAGTCATGACCGCCGGCGAGCACGGCGATCGTGCCGCTCTCGACGCTGGTGCGATGCGCGGCCTGGTCGACGCCGCGGGCGAGCCCCGAGATGATGACGAAGCCGGCTTCGCCGAGCTCGCGGGCCAACTGTCCGGCGAATTTCAAGCCGGCGCCCGAGGCGTTGCGCGAGCCGACGATCGCGATCATCGGCCGCATCAAGGTCGCGACATCGCCGCGCACGGCGAGCAGTGGCGGGGCGTCATCGAGCGTCGAAAGCCGCGCCGGATAGCCGTCCTCGCCGGGCGCGAGCCAGGCAATGCCGAATTTGCGACTGGCGGCGAGCTCGGCTTTCGCCTCGTCCGCGCTACAGATGCGCCCCGACCGCGCCGCGCCGCCGCGGCGCGCCAGATCCGGCAGCCGCTCCAGCGCCGCGTGCGCCGTGCCGAAATGATCGACCAGCGAGCGGAAGGTGCGCGGTCCGACATTGTCGGAGCGGATCAGCCGCAGGCGGTCGATCCGCTCTAGCTCGGTCAGCTCCACGCTGTTGTTGATGGCGTCCACGGTGTCTCCTTGCAGGCACAGCATGGAACAACCTGAGGGCGTGGGCAACAGCGTCGTGCGCTCGCGCGACCTCGTCGCAATGCTAAGGGCGATCGGGCATCAAGGAGACTGAGGCCGGGATGTCCATGATGGTCAAGCGCGGCACGGTCTTCGCAACATTCCTCCTTGCGTGCATTGCAGCGATGGAAAAATGGGGTTGCACGCGACGACCACGCTCCACATCTTACCGGTGGCTGATCGTGCGGGAAGCGGAGTGTCGAAAGGCAGACGATGACGCCGGCGGATTCCGGTGAGCTGTCTTTGGCCGAGCGCGCCAAAT
>NZ_JBFUES010000599.1:0-4707 GCF_056403875.1 Bradyrhizobium sp. P2_E8 | reverse complement strand
ACGCTCCGTTGTCTCGTATCGATCCTGACCGAAGAGGAGGACGGCTATGGAAACGGAAAGGCGTGAAACGGGAACGCTGATCGGCAGCGACAAGGTCGAAKGCACGGCGGTATATGGCGCGGGCGACCAGAAAATCGGGTCGATCGAGCGCGTGATGATCGACAAGGTAAGCGGGCGGGTGTCGTATGCCGTTCTCGGCTTCGGCGGGTTCTTGGGCATCGGCGACGACCACTACCCGCTGCCATGGCAGTCACTGAAGTACGACACGAACCTTGGCGGGTATCGGACCAATCTCAGCGCCGACAGGCTACGAGGAGCGCCCCATTACGGCAACGATAACGACTGGAATTGGGACGACCCAACGCGAGCGAGAGCGGTGAACGACTACTATTCCGGCTTCTAGCCTTGCCGGCGGTCGAGGCCCTTTGTTGCGGGCGCGCTTTTGGGCCGCACGCGAAGTCGAGATAGGCTACGGCGAACTGGCGAAGCGAGAGCAGAGTTGGAGGTGCGTCGAGCGGCATGCGCACTCACGTGCTGTTATGGTTGCGGGGCTTGGGATTCCCCGGCCCTCCGGGTCCCGCTTCTAGGCTGCTCGAGCCGCCGGACAGCCTCAGCGCGATGGAACCTACAGGCTTTTCCGATCTTGAACCGAATATTTCCAATCGATGGAGGGACCTCATGCCCCGGGGCGACAAGTCCAGTTACACCGACAAACAAAAACGCCAAGCCGAACACATCGAGGAGGGCTATGAACACCGCGGCGTTCCGGAGAAGGAGGCCGAACGACGCGCCTGGGCGACCGTGAACAAGGAAACCCATGGCGGGAAGAAGAGCGGCTCCGGCCGCGGGACCAAAGAAGACCATTCGCCGTCGAAGAAGGGCGGCCGCTTGGGCGGTGCTGCGTCTGCCAAGCGCCCCCCTGCGGAACGGTCGCGATCGGCCAAGAAGGCCGCGCGGACCAGAAAGCGGCGCGCCGCCTAGATTGCGCGCAAATCGCGGTCGCACTGACCACCCAGGAGTTGCCCAATGGCGGATAGGTTCAAAGGCAAGGTCGTCATCGTCACGGGATCCGCTTCCGGCATCGGAGAAGCGACAGCACGCCGCTTCGTTGCAGAGGGCGCGAAGGTGGTCCTGGTCGACCGCAACAAAGACACGCTCGAAAAGGTCGCCAAAAGTTTGCCGGCCGATCAGGTGATGGCCTGCGCCGTCGATGTGTCGGAGTCGCGCGCCGTCGACGGAATGGTCACGGCGGTCGTGGACCGTTTCGGCCGGTTGGACGTCATCGTGAATAACGCCGGCGTTCATGTAGGGGGCGACCCTGCTTCCATCACTGACGAGGAATGGCGGACGGTGATGTCGAGCGACGTCGACGGGGTGTTCTACGGCTGCCGCGCGGCACTGCCCCACCTCGAGAAGACCAGGGGCTCGATCGTGAACACGGCATCGGTCTCCGGGACCGGTGGTGACTGGGGCATGAGCCCCTACAACGCTGCGAAGGGCGCCGTCGTCAATCTGACGCGCGCGCTCGCGCTCGACCTTGGCAAGAAGGGCGTCCGCGTGAACGCGGTCTGCCCGAGTCTCACGCGCACGGGCATGACCGAAGACATGATGGGCGACAAGGAGCTGCTCGCGAAGTTCGCCGAGCGGATCCCGTTGGGCCGCGTTTGCGAACCGGAGGAAGTCGCCGCCGTGATCGCGTTCCTCGCGAGTCAAGACGCAAGCTTCATGACCGGCGCTAACGTAGCGGTGGACGGAGGCGTGTCCGCCTCTAACGGGCAACCGCCGCAGGAATAGCCGCGGAGACCGCTCGCCGTCAAGCTTTGCGAGCGCTGTGTCGCCGGAACGTGCGAGTGCGTGGATCAGGGGACGCTAAGCGCATCCAGCGAGCTTGCAGCATCTGGCCTGGCTGTCTTGGCGGCTGATTCGAAACTTCCCGGCCTTAGTCCGTCGGCTCTGCTCCCGGGGCGCTCCTGGACCCGAGAAGCTTCAGCGCCGTATCGATCTTGGCGAGGAGCGCCTGGATTTCGGCGCGCTCGTTCGCGCCGGGTCCGGCTTCAAGCCGCGCCAGCAATTGCTCTTTCTGTCCCAGCAGCTTCGCAAGAGCGGACATCCGATCACCGCAATGTCGACCGTATCGAAAGGGCCGCTCGGAGAGCAGCCCTTTCTTGGTCACCAGCTACGGGTGCCGAAGCTGAAGCCGATGCTCGGCCCGCCGCCGTAGTAGCCGTAGCCGCGATCGTAGTAGCCGGGGCCGCCGTAGTAGCCGTAACTGCGGCGCACTACGTACCCGTCATCTCCGCCGAAATAGCGGGGGCCGCGAGTTCGGAAGCAACGGCCGAACTCGTTGCAGACGAGCCGGACCTGGTCCACCCCGGAGATCTCGGTCGGCCCCACCGCAGTTGGGCTGAGCGGTGCCGCGATCGCAGCCGATCCCAAAAGGCAGGCGGCGAGCATTCCCAGTGCAATGGTCTTCATGAATGTTCTCCTTCCTTGGCGAGGTCAGTCGATCTCTTCGATGATGCGACGTTCCTGCGGTTCGACGATGTAGGTTCGGCTATCCCGGTGAATGTATCGGTACTCCCGCAGGCTCGGCGCCTCGCGATAGACCTCGTCGGGGAAGGCATCGATTTCCACGCCGTCCGGCAGGCGCTCGCCCCGGCGGATCTCGGTTCGCACTGTGCTGCCGGTCGTTTGCCGCTCGCGCTCGACGGGACGCGCCTTGACGTGCTTGCGGATCACCTCGCGATCACGATCGCTGAACGTGGTCTTTCGCTCGGTGCGCGCCGGAGCGGCCGCCGTGGACCGGCCCGAGTACGGCAGGACCGCGACGATCTTGTAGCTGGAGGGCTCCACGATCACGATCTCGTCCTTCACCAGGACGAAGTTATAGCCCCGGTACTGGGGCACGATCTCGACGACCTCCGCCGGCAGCGGCTGCAGACGGACATCCCGCGGCACGGCAGTGCCCACGGCCAACGAGAAATTCACGTTATTGAGGGGCTGCACGTTGAGGTGCGAAATCGACGTGCTGATCCGCGTCCGCTGCTGATCATTGATGTTCACCGAGGCATTCACGTTCGTGTTCGACGAACGATCGGCCGTATTCTGCTGGGTGCTCGGCTGCTGGGCCGTGTTCGTCGAGTTACTACCCGTCGGAGACTGCGCCTGACTGGCGCCCGAAGCTGGCGGGTTCGCGCTCTGCGCCCTGTTGTCCGTAGGCGGGTTGGTCTGCGTCTGGTTCGAAGGCACATTGGTCTGGTTGGAGGGCTGGCTGGTCTGCGCCTGATTGGTCGAGTTGTTCGAGGTGGGCGCCTGCGTGGTGTTGGTGCCCGTACCGGAATTGGTCGTTTGGCCTGCAGCGCTCTGGCCGGTCGATGACGGAGACTGCGTCTGGGCCGAATTGGTCGAAGGATTGGTCTGCGCGGATCCCGAAGGTGTTGAAGAGGACGGCGTCGTCGAGGTGGAATCCGGCTGACGCTGCGTAGCTGACGGATTGGAGTTCGACGTGCTTGGAGAAGATTGCGCAAGAGCCGAAGTCGCGATCGCGACAGCGGCCGTCGTAGCCAAGAATAAACGCTTGTTCATCTGAACCTCCTAAATGCGGATGTCGATCAACCTCCGATGCGGCGCGCGGTTCCTTTTCGGGAAAACTCGGCAACTCTCGTGGCGTCGGGACGTGAATTTCTTCCGGTAGACCGAGATCGCGGTTGTACCGAAATGGCGGTGGGGCGCTGCAACCGCTAACAAACGGAACTTCGGTCAAACCACGCCGTTGGCAGCGACTACTTACGAATCATTTGAGGAGGACACACCATGAAGAAGCTGATCGTGTGCGGCGCGCTTGCCGCTTTCGCTCTCGGCACGCAGGCCGCCAGCGCCGCCGAGTTCTACATCGTGCGCGACGCGACCACCAAGAAGTGTACTGTCGTCGACACCAAGCCGACCACCACGACCACGACAGTGGTGGGCAACGGCGTCTACAAGACCAAGGTCGAGGCCGAATCCGCGGTGAAGACCACCAAGGTGTGCACCGAACAGTAAATATCGCGGGCCTCAGGCGGCCCGTCGAAAAGCGTTCGGGCAGCAGTTGGAGGAGTAAATGCCCGTACTCATTTTGTGGGCCGTTCGTGCCGTCGTCCTCGTTGTTGCCGCCCTCGGCTATTTCTTAATTTACATGCACTGAACGACTGCGCGCGTGAGCGACCCGCCCGATGATCCGAGCGGGTTTTTTTCCCGACAACCGTCGGTGGCTCACGGCGGACAAAAAAGGGCCCCGTGACGGGGCCCTCATCTCCGTGAACTCTCGTCCTATTTAGTTGTAGTCCGAGTATTTGAACTGCGGGAGCGCCTTCAATTGCTCCTTGTTGCCGCTCATGACGGCGTGGTCAGGGACCCAATCGTTAGCGCTGCGGTTCGTGGTGGTTGTCGCTGCGGCGCCGGTGGTGGTGTCGCGCGACGTGGTCGAGGTGCTGGTCGAGCTGGTCCGGACCGGCTCTTCGACGAACTTCAGCTTATCCATCGAGACGGCGATGTCATGTTCGCCCATCCCCAAAAAACCGCCGATGCCGATCACCACCGCGTTGATCTTGCCACTCTTGTCGACGAGCAGCTCGTTGATGTCGCCGAGCTTCTCGTTGGCCTCGTTGTAGACGTTCAGGCCCATGAGCTTCGAGGCGCGCCAATTTCCCTTGAGCGCGATCTTCGCAT
>NZ_JBFUES010000598.1:0-4724 GCF_056403875.1 Bradyrhizobium sp. P2_E8 | reverse complement strand
CCCATGACGTTGCAGACGCTGGTGGTGCTGATGATCGGCGCCGCCTATGGCTGGCGCCTTGGCAGCGCAACCATGATCGCCTACCTCGCCGAGGGCGCGCTCGGCCTGCCGGTGTTCGCAGGTCCCGTGGGTGGAATTGYACCGCTGGTCGGCCCGACCGCGGGCTACCTGTTCGGTTTCATCGCTGCGGCCTTCGTGACCGGCTGGCTCGCCGAGCGCGGCTGGGATCGCAGCGTGGTGCTGCTGTTTGCCGCGATGGCCGTCGGCCACGTCGTCATCCTGGCCGCCGGGTTCGGCTGGCTGGCCTTTGGCCTCGGTCTTGGCGCGGGCAAGGCCTGGCAGGTCGGCCTTGCGCCGTTCATCGCGGCCTCGCTGGTCAAGAACGCGCTGGGCGCGACGCTGATGCCGGCGGTACGCCGGATCGTCGATCGTCGCGGGTAAAGCGCGCCATTCCGAGCAGTTCCAATTGACAGGGCCGGCCAAGTTGATCTTGGCTGGCCCGGCGTTTTGAGGGGGAGTGAAACAATGACAACGACAACGATGGCGGGGACGCCGGTCGCGCCGGCCGCTGCCAAGCCGTGGTACAAGGTTCTCTACGTCCAGGTGCTGATCGCCATTGTGCTCGGCGCCATCGTCGGCTGGCTTTGGCCGACGGTTGCCACCAACGACTGGATCAAGGCGCTCGGCGACGGCTTCATCAAGCTGATCAAGATGGTGATCGCCCCGATCATCTTCTGCACCGTGGTCTCGGGCATCGCCCATATCCAGGACGCCAAGAAGGTCGGGCGCATCGGCGTCAAAGCGCTGGTCTATTTCGAGGTCGTCTCCACCTTCGCCCTGGTGATCGGTTTGCTCGTCGGCAACATCGTGCGGCCGGGCGCGGGCTTCGGCAATGCAGCGGCGAACGCACAGGCGGTCGCGGGCTTCGCCAAGCAGGCGGAAGCGCAGAGGAGCGTCGACTTCGTCCTGCACATCATCCCGGACACAGTGGTCGGCGCGTTTGCGCAGGGCGAGATCCTGCAGGTGCTGCTGTTCTCGGTGCTGTTCGGCTTCGCCAYCATGGGACTCGGCGAGCGCGGCCACACGATCCGCTCGTTCATCGACGATGCCGCGCATGCGGTGTTCGGTGTCATCTCCATCGTGATGCGCGCGGCGCCGATCGGTGCGTTCGGTGCGATGGCCTACACCATCGGCAAGTTCGGCACCGGGGCGATCCTCAATCTGATCGGGCTGATCGCCACCTTCTACCTGACCGCGGCACTGTTCGTGTTCGTCGTGCTCGGCATCATCGCGCGGGTGGCGGGGTTCTCGATCTTCAAGTTCCTGGCCTACATCAAGGATGAGCTGCTGATCGTGCTCGGCACCTCGTCCTCGGAAAGCGCGCTGCCATCCCTGATGGAGAAGCTGGAGCGGCTCGGCTGCTCCAAGTCGGTGGTCGGCCTCGTGGTGCCCACGGGTTATTCGTTCAACCTCGACGGCACCAACATCTACATGACGCTGGCGACGCTGTTTATCGCCCAGGCGCTCGGCTTCGATCTCTCCTTCAGCCAGCAGATCACGATCCTGATCGTGGCGATGCTGACCTCTAAGGGCGCGTCGGGCATCACCGGAGCGGGCTTCATCACGCTGGCGGCGACCCTGGCCGTGGTCGACCCGCGGCTGGTGCCGGGCATGGCGATCGTGCTCGGCATCGACAAGTTCATGAGCGAATGCCGCGCGCTGACCAATCTGTGCGGCAACGGCGTGGCCTGCGTGATCGTGGCCTGGTGGGAAGGCGAACTCGATCGCGACAAGCTCAACGCCAATCTCGCCAAGCAGATCGATCCGACCGACCTGGAAACGGCGATCACGACGGACTGATCTGCCGATTGCCTGCTGCGGCGCAATGCGCCTGAAGTAACAGGGCTGGTCGAGATCCTCGATCAGCCCTTTTTCTTTCGGCGCCCAGCCGAGCAAGCGGTGAAGTCTAGAACCGCTCCGGCCGGTACGGCGTCGGATCGATCGCCGGCGTCTCGCCGCTCATCATCTCGGCGAGCAGGCGCCCGGTCGCGGGGCCCAGCGTAAAGCCCTGGTGGCCGTGGCCGAAATTCATCCAGAGGCCCGGGTGACGCGGGGCGGGGCCGAGCACCGGCAGCATGTCGGGCGTGCAGGGGCGGGTGCCAAACCACGGGTCGGGCTCGACGCGTTTGCCGAGATCGATCAGCTCGCGTGCGGAGGCTTCAGCGCTGGCGAGTTGCACGGGTGTTGCGAGCGCATCCGGACCCGTCAGCTCGGCGCCGGTGGTGATGCGGATGCCCTTGGCCATCGGGCCCATGGCATAGCCGCCGCCCTTGTCGATAAGCGGCAGATCGAGCGAGGCGCCGCCACTGTAATGCATGTGGTAGCCGCGCTTGCGCACCAGCGGGATGCGATAGCCGAATTTGTACAACAGATCGGGCGACCATGGTCCGAGTGTCACGACGGCATGGGCGGCATCGATGCGCCCCTGATCGGTGTCGACCGACCAGCCGCTCGCGGTCTGCCGCAGCGACTGCGCATCACCGAGCACGATCCTGCCGCCGAGGCGCTCGAATAGCTCGGCATAGGCCGTCACCAGTGCGCCGGGATCGGACACGGTCCAGGTGTCGAGCCAATGGATCGCGCCGGGGAGATCGTCGCGCAGGACCGGCTCGGCCTTGGCGAGCTCGCTGCCCGAGAGCACACGAAAGTTCACGCCGAACTCGTGCTGGTCTTCCTCGGCGGCCTTGATCGAGAGATCCAGTGAAGCGGCGTCGCGATACAGCGCCCGGTAACCGGCGCGACGGATCAGATTGTCGGCATGGGCCTCGCGAATGAGGATGTCGTGCTCCGCCGTCGCATAGGCGATCAGCCGGGCCCAGGCGTCGATCGCCTCACGATGCCGCTTCGGCGCCGAATGCCACCAGTAGCGGAGCAGGGGCTCGATATGGAGATGCAGCGACGACAGGCTGTAGCGCACGTCGTTGGTGCGCCCGGTCGCGATCTTCAGGAGCGAGGCGAGGTCGCGCGGCATTGGATAGGGGCGGACGGCTTCCGCCTGGATCATCCCGGCATTGCCGTAGCTGGTCTCGCGGCCCGGCTCCCTGCGGTCGACCAGCGTGACGGACCAGCCGCGCTGCTGGAGGTGCAGCGCCGCGCTCACGCCGATCATGCCGCCGCCGAGAACGATCGCGCTTTGCATTGGCAGAATGCTCCTGTCAGGCCGGTTGCGGTGCGAGCCTCGGCTGGGCCGTGCTGATGGTTGTCGCGACCACGACGGACAACGCCGTCATCGCCACCAGGAAACCGAAGGCGGCGTCGAACGATCCGGTTCCGGTCACGATGAAGCCGATGGCGACGGGGGCGACGAAGCCCGCGCTCTGACCGCCGAGATTGACCATGCCGACGCCGGATCCGATCTGGTCGTCGCGGAGCAGTTTGGTCGGAAGCGCGACCACCGCGGCCAGCACGAAGGATTTGAAAAAGTAGACCAGCGACTGGAAGACGATCAGCACCATGATCGTCTCCGCCTTGTACATGGCGTAGAGGAAGATGCCGGTCAATGCGGAGCTGCCGATCAGCAGATATTTTTCGCGCTCGGAGAAGAACGTCGTCATCACCCAGCCGCCGATCGCGGTCGCGATCGTCGCCATCACGAACGGGATCGGCGCCACCACGCCGACGGTCTTGAGGTCGAGCCCGCGGTGCTGGAGCAGATAGAGCGGCATCCAGGAATCCAGCCCCTTGTTGACGCAGCTGAGGCCGAACCACACCACCATCAACTGCCACAGCAGCGGATTCTTCATGAGCTCGCGCATCGGTGCGCGGTTCTCGGGCTTGGCCGGTGCGCCTGCATCGGCCTTGCCCGGGCGTCCCAGATAGGGGACGAAGACGAAATAGACCACCGCGAAGACGATGCCCGCGATGCCGATGGCGTTGAAAGCATGGCGCCAGCCGAGCCAGAGGATCAGCGGCGCCATGATCAGCGGCGCGACCATGCTGCCGGCATAGTTCGAGGACAGCAGCAGCGCCGACATCTTCGGCCGGCTATCCTTCTTGAACACTTCGGAGATGCCGCGGATGCTCGCCGGCGGAAAGCCGCCCTCGGCGATGCCGAAGATGAAGCGGATCGCGATCAGCGAGGTCAGCGACCAGGGAACGCCGTGAACAGCGACCACATCACGATGGTGACGATCACGACATATTTCGAGCCGAAGCGGTCGGAGAGCCATCCGCCCGGCACCTGCATCGCGGCGTAGCCGAGGAAGAACGCGCTGATGACGATGCCGAGATCGGCGGCCTGGAGATTGAAGTCCTTACCGATCTGCGCCAGCGCCAGCGAGATCGCCGCGCGGTCGATGTAGGAGATGCAGTAGGCGATGTAGAGCAGGACGAAGGCGATGACGCTGGTCTTCCTCGGCAGTTCCGTCATGCTCATCTCCGTTGCGCGGGCGGTGCAGCCAGGACCGGTGTCGGCTCATTCCCAGGTGAGGAAACCGGGCGCGGCCGACAGTGGCGGTGCTGCGGCGAGCCGTGCCAGGTCGGGTACCGGCCGGCACAATTGCGCATCGCTTGCGAACGCGGCCTCGATGCTTGCGGCGACCGAGAGCAYGATCGCGTCGCCGCCGCGCGGGCCGACGATCTGAAGGCCGAACGGCAGGCCGGCTTCATCAAGGCCGAGCGGAATGCTGATCGCGGGGTGGCCGGGAAGCGTGACGGCATAGGCG
>NZ_JBFUES010000597.1:0-4728 GCF_056403875.1 Bradyrhizobium sp. P2_E8 | reverse complement strand
GCGGTAGGGGATGCCGTCGCCGTCGACGTCGAGATAGCGGCCGAAGTCGCGGCCTTCCTCCAGCATCTCCGCGGTCATGATCTTGCCGCGGTCATATTGCCGGGCATCGTCCCACTTCAGCGGACGGCAGAGACGGTGATTCATGCCGATGTCGAGATCGAGCATCAGGAAGATCGTGGTCTGGAGCCGCTCGGCGAGATCGAAGGCGGCGGCCGCGAACTCGAAGGCCTCCGCCGGATCCTCCGGGAACAGCAGCACATGCTTGGTGTCGCCATGCGAGGCATAGGCGCAGGCGATGATGTCGCATTGCTGGGTGCGGGTCGGCATGCCCGTGGAGGGCCCGGCGCGCTGGATGTTCATGATCACCGCGGGGATCTCGGCAAAATATGAAAGGCCGATGAACTCGGTCATCAGGGAAATGCCGGGGCCGGAGGTCGCCGTGAAGGCGCGGGCGCCGTTCCAGGAGGCGCCGATCACGATGCCGATCGAGGCCAGCTCGTCCTCGCCCTGCACGATGGCGTATTTCGCCTTGCCCGTCTCAGGGTCGTGCCGGTACTTCTTGCAATGGGCGGTGAAGGCTTCCGCCACCGACGAGGACGGCGTGATCGGATACCAGGCGCACACGGTGGCGCCGCCATAGACGGCGCCAAGCGCGGCGGCGCTGTTGCCCTCGATGAAGATGCTGTCGCCGACCTTGTCGGACTTCTTCACCCGCAGCCCGATCGGGCACTTCAGGTTCTGGAGCGCCCAGTCGCGGCCGAGATGCAGCGCGTGGACGTTGGAGGAGAGCAGCTTCTCCTTGCCCTTGTACTGCTCGCCGATCAGCTGCTCGATCAGCTTCGGGTCCATGTCGAGCAGCGCCGAGAGCGCGCCGAGATAGATGATGTTCTTGAACAGCTGGCGCTGGCGCGGATCGGTGTAGGTCGAATTGGTGATCGCGGTGAGCGGCACGCCGATCACGGTGATGTCGTCGCGGAATTTCGTCGACGGCATCGGCTTGGTGGAATCGTAGAACAGGTAGCCGCCCGGCTCGATGCCGGCGACGTCCTTGTCCCAGGTCTGCGGGTTCATCGCCACCATCATGTCGACGCCGCCGCGGGCGCCGAGATGGCCGTCTTCGGTCACCCGCACCTCGTACCAGGTCGGCAGGCCCTGGATGTTGGAAGGGAAGATGTTGCGCGGGGAGACCGGCACGCCATGGCGCAGGATCGCGCGCGCGAACATCTCGTTGGCGCTGGCCGAGCCCGATCCGTTGACGTTGGCGAAGCGGACGACGAAGTCGTTTACGCTGCTGATCGGCTTTTTGTCGGACATGCTGAACCTGCGTAAGTCATTTCGATCAAATACTTCTGCATGTCCCAGGCTCCGGTGGGACAGCGCTCGGCGCACAGCCCGCAATGCAGGCAGACATCTTCGTCCTTCACCATCACGCGCCCGGTCTTGAGATCGGAGGACACGTAGAGGTCCTGGTCGGGATGCAGCGACGGCGCCTTCAGGCGCTGGCGCAGATCGCCTTCCTCGCCATTCTCCGTGAAGGAGATGCAGTCCATCGGGCAGATGTCGACGCAGGCGTCACACTCGATGCAGAGCGAAGTCGAGAACACGGTCTGTACGTCGCAGTTCAGGCAGCGATGGGCTTCGCCGAGCGCGAGCTTGACGTCGTAGCCGAGCTCGACCTCGGTGCGGATGTCCTTCAGCGCGATCACCTTGTCGCGATGCGGCACCTTGAAGCGCTTGTCGACGGAGATGTCGTTGTCATAGCTCCATTCGTGGATGCCCATCTTCTGCGACGAGACATGCACCTCCGGCAGCGGCCGCTCGGTGATGTCCTCGCCCGACAGCAGCTTGTGGATCGACAGCGCGGCGTCGTGGCCGTGCGCGACCGCCCAGATGATGTTCTTGGGACCGAAGGCGGCGTCGCCGCCGAAGAAGACTTTCGGGTTGGTCGAGGCGAAGGTCTTGGGGTCGACCTTGGGCATGTGCCATTTGTCGAATTCGATGCCGCAGTCCTGCTCGATCCAGGGGAAGGCGTTCTCCTGGCCGACCGCGACCAGCACGTCGTCGCAGGGAATGGTCTGATCGGGGTCGCCCGAAGGCACCAGATTGCGGCGGCCTTTGGCGTCGAATTCGGCTTTGACGTGCTGGAACGTGACGCCGATGAGCTTGCCGGCGACATGCTTGAATGCCACCGGCACCATGTAGTTGAGGATCGGAATATCCTCGTGGATCGCGTCCTCCTTCTCCCAGGGCGAGGCCTTCATCTCCTCGAAGCCGGAGCGCACGATCACCGTGACTTTCTCGCCGCCGAGGCGGCGCGCGGTTCGGCAGCAATCCATCGCGGTGTTGCCGCCGCCGAGCACGATCACGCGTTTGCCGATCTTGTCGATGTGGCCGAACGAGACCGAGGACAGCCACTCGATGCCGATATGGATGTTGGCGGCGGCCTCCTTCCGGCCGGGAATGTCGAGCTCGCGGCCGCGCGGCGCGCCGGAGCCGACGAAGATCGCGTCGTATTTCTCCGCGAGCAGCGCCTTCATGCTCTCGATGCGGTGACCGCCTTTGAAGTCGACGCCGAGATTGAGGATGTAGCCGGTCTCCTCGTCGATCACCGAATTGGGCAGGCGGAATTTCGGGATCTGCGAGCGCATCATGCCGCCGGCTTCCGGATCGGCGTCGAACACGGTGCAGTGATAGCCGAGCGGCGCCAGATCACGCGCAACCGTCAGCGACGCCGGACCGCCGCCGACCAGCGCGACGCGCTTGCCGTTCTTCGACGAAGGGCGCGGCAGGCGCTGTGTGATGTCGTCCTTGAAGTCGGCTGCGACGCGCTTGAGGCGGCAGATCGCGACCGGTGTTTCCTCGACGCGGCCGCGCCGGCACGCCGGCTCGCATGGACGATCGCAGGTGCGTCCCAGAATTCCGGGAAACACGTTCGATTGCCAATTGATCATGTAGGCGTCGCTGTAGCGGCCTTGTGCAATCAGTCGGATATATTCGGGAACCGGGGTGTGCGCAGGACAGGCCCACTGGCAATCGACCACTTTATGAAAGTAGTCGGGGGCCGCGATATCGGTCGGTTTCATTCCTACCCTGTCCGCGCAGGCCCAAAGACCCCGCGGCCTTTTCTTGAGCTTGGCGAACGCTAACGCGCGTCGATCTGGTTTCTGAATGACGTCATTGAGTTAGCTTATTAGAACCGGTCCGAAGTACAACGGCAAATTTGGGGGATCACCCGCTTTCATGGGAGCTGCGCGCGCACAGCATTAACGGCTGCGCGCAAGCATGCGGCGGTGCAATATGTTGCGGTGCATGTAGGCGCGTTAGCGGTGCGCGATGTCGCACTTCGCAAGGTCCCACATCAGCGCGTAGGTACCGACGGAGACGGGAAGCGGGAAGGGCGATGCGGCGGGGCCGGTGAAGCGTTCGGCAATGACAGCCGAGACCGCGCCGACATGCGTGCCGTCGATCAGCACGAACCAGTCGCGTGCACCTTCGTTGCGCACGGCCGGGATATCCGCCGTTGCACCCGACAATTCCGGCTCGCTCTCGAGCATATGCATCGAGATGATGCCGTCGCGCTTTTCCGGCGTCAGCTTTTCTTGCAGTGCATCACGCCATGGCGCGGCGTTGCCCGGCGTCGGCCGCAGCCGCACCACGCCGAGTGCAGCTCCGCGTCCGGTGCCGTTGCTGATGGTGACGCGCGCGACGACGCGCAGCATGTCCTTGAAACGCGCCATGGTCTGCCGCGACCAGTCGGTCGGGCTCGCGAGCCGCGCCTTGTAAGGGGGGCTGTCGAGCACGTCGAGCGTCGCGGTCGAATAGAGGCAGAGATATCTGGGATTGGCGGCGTGCGCGACATAGCGCCGTGCTTCCAGGAATCCCTCGATCGCGACACGCTCTTCCAGATGCTCGCGGTCGTACCAGCGGTTGAAATCGGCCTCGTCGGCTGCGTCGATATTCATCGACGTCAGCAGCATGCCTTTCCCGGCGAGCGGCATTTTTCTTGTCCTCTCATCGCGCGGTCTTCGAAGCGAGGTCGGCGATCGACTTCATGACCGCGTCCCTCACGCCGGCATCATAGAGCGAATGCCCGGCTTCTTCCACGATGCGAATCTCGGAACCCGGCCAGACTTTCGCCAGCCGCTCGGATGTCTCAGGAGGACACAACAGATCGTAGCGGCCCTGCACGATGATGCCGGGAATGCCGGCGAGCCTCTCCGCATTCTGCAGCAGCTGGTTTGCGGTCATGAAGCTGTCGTTGACGAAGTAATGCGCTTCCATGAACGGCGTCGCCGGCAACGTGCGCCAGACGTTCAACGAGGCGAGGTCGAGCCGCGTCCTTGCGGGCTTGTGCTCGGACAGGGCGCGCTCGGTATCGTGCCAGGCCCGCGCCGCCGGTCCGTGCACGGCCGGATCGGCATCGAGGATGCGGCGCCAATAGGCGACCACCGGCCGGTCTCGCTCCTCGGGCGGCAGCACGCTGAGAAAATCCTCGTGAAGCCCGGGATAGAAATGCGGCAGGCGCACGGTGAAGCCGGCTTCGACTTCCGCCCGCGTGCCCAGGAAGGTCGCGCGCAGCGCGATGCCGCGGACGCGCTCGGGATGCGCCTCTGCATACGCGAGCGCCAGCGTCGCGCCCCAGGAGCCGCCGACCACGATCCAGCGTTCGACGCCGAACTTCTCGCGGATCTTTTCCATGTCCGCGATCAGATGCGCCGTGGTGTTGTG
>NZ_JBFUES010000596.1:0-4739 GCF_056403875.1 Bradyrhizobium sp. P2_E8 | reverse complement strand
GATCGGCTGTCCAGGTGGATCAGAGGAAACTTCAGAATATCAACGACCCAGTCGATGCGGCGGCGCGCCGTCGCCGCAAGGTGAAGGGCAACATGGACATCGAACTGGCGGTCGATGCCATGGAGCTCGCCGGGCATGTAGACCAGATTGTACTGTTCTCGGGCGCCGGCGATTTCCGACCGCTGGTCGAGGCGCTGCAGCGCCGCGGTGTCCGCATCACAGTCGTCTCGACCATCGCCAGCCAGCCACCGATGATCGCGGACGAACTCCGCCGCCAGGCGGACTTGTTCACCGACCTCGTCGAGCTGCGATCCAAGATCGAGCGGCCCGCCTCTGAACGCGCCCCCCGCGCGAACGTGAGGCGCGTCAATCCGCGGCGCAATTGCAACCCGTGAACCGAAGGGAAATGATACGTTCTTGAGGAATGATCTCGAAGTGCCAATGAGCAGCGTCAGGCGGTTGGCCTTAGCCGCCATCCGAATTGACCAGCGAAATGTCTGCTCACATGCACCTCGCAGGCATGGTGCTTATCGTCGACGCAAGCACGTTCGACCGTCTGCTTGCTGCATTGGCTTCGATGTGATGGCCGACACCCTGTTCAAGGATGAGCACACCGAAGACGGGTTCGCCTTACACAGCGATTATCGCCTTAGGCATAATGGGTGCGAGAAAATTCAGTTGCCGCGGCAGCTCATCGGTTAGGGGTGCAGAAGGGTCAGCGATGAATACTCACCGTACAGTATTAGCTATCTTTGCTGCAGCTTCGTTATTGCAGTTGTCACAGCGTTTTTGACGATCTTGCACAATGTCGACGCTCGCAGCGCCAGCGCGGAAGCTCCGGGCACGGTAGGTTTGGCTCGACCCCATCCGCCGTTGCCAACGCATGCCGGCCAGAAATAGATCGTGCTTTCTATCGGCGGCTCTGAATTCGGGCCGGATCAAAATGAATCCACCGCGTCGGCTGAATTTAGGCCGCATAGCGAGCCAGGTCACGGCCAAGCGGCAGCAAGAAGCCAGCGGCCAAGCCGCCGCAGAAAGCAGCCTAGCTAGAACGGCTCCGCTGCGGTCTGGGCGAGGTTAGGCTTACCCGAGAGGCCGTGCTTGCCTGAAATGGAAACGGTTGGGTGCGAACCTCCGGGCCACAGTGCGAGCCTCGCCTTCGCATGTTTCCAGCGCGATCTTTTGGGCGAGCATGACGTCTCCGATCGGCAGGGCGCCGATCGGCATGAAACACAGTCCCACCTGTAGGCGACCTCTCTCGTCGATCTCGCACACGTTGACCGAGGCCCCGGCGTGGATCCTGTATCGAATGCCGCTGTCGCTCCCGATCACCTCGAAATAGCCATTCCTGGCGAGCTGTTCACGCTGGGCTGGCGACAGCCATTCCCGCAAGAGTTGCAGCGATCGGCCCTCCGGCGTGCCCTCGGCGCCGTGCCGGATGAAGAGCGCTCTCGCCGCCTTCATTCGGCAGCGGCCGCCCCGCGAAGGTCGAAATCCGAACATGACCGTCTCGGTTATCCACCGACCAATCTGGGGAAGAAGACGGTTTCCTTCGCAGTTGGGTCGAACGATCGGATCTGCGAGACCTGACCTGGACCCGTCCGGACCGACGCGGTGAAGCCGGCATCGGTGAGCTCGTAGAACCGCTGCTCCGCTCTTGCCAGATCTTGTGCGTCGTTGGCATTGAAATGATGTCGGCTGTCGCCGCTGCGATCCATCACGATCTGGATTGCCATGATCGTCCTCCTCGGATTTSTGGTGGCCAAGGATCTCAATCAAGTATCTGGCCGAAGTCACGAACTTTCAAGACTTCGTTTCAACGGCGGCCTACCGCGAGCGAGCCTCTGCCGCCGCGGCGTCAGCGCAATCAATGATCCCCAAGCCTAAGCGGCACCGTCGCAAGGATACCCTCGCCCAGCCTTACGACCAAGTGGCAGTGCGTCAAGCAGCCGGCGGACGTTCAGGAAAAGTCCATCGACACACCTCGTTGCCTGGCGTCGCCCCGAATACTGTCGAGGCCCAGCTCACGGGTGGGTGTTCGTTTTCTGAATAGGTCGCCATGCGACGGCCGATCGTGGAAGGTCTCCGAACTCGGACGAGGCATAGTCCCGACCTTCTGGGGTAATGATATGGACGTCGTAACAGCCTATCTTGGCAAGCTCCCTGGCTTTCGTAAGTGCCGCTTCGGCGGTCTTCCTCCGGTGCGCCAGCTCGCCGTGCCTGCACATGCCTTTGACGGTGAAGCTCATTTCTTCTTCTTTTTGTTCTTTTTCATGGTCTCGGCCTGGGCCCGGAATGCCTCGGCCAAGGTCTTCATCTGATTTGCCACAAAGGCGTCAGCAGCGCGTGCGGCTGCCTTTTCAGCCACCTCAGCCTGCTTGCGGATGTCCTTTACAGCTCCCATGGGGGCTTAATTTCGAGGCCACAGTGTTGTTCCGCCTTATAGGGTCGATTCCTGGCGGCTTTCTTTTTGTTCAGACTTGAAAGCTTTGTGCGGCGCAATCTGCGCCAGATCGGATGGTGTAGTCGGCGCGGCGATATCAACGATCAGAATGCATGGCGGATATCCTCGAAATACTCCTGCTCCGATCGCACTTCGCGACCTTGTCCATCTCGCGGATCACGGCGAAGGCGTCATGGCTGACCTTGCCGTCCGGACGCAGGTAGTAGGGGCGGATGAGGTAGCGCGGGTCGATGTCAGTCTTGTCGATCTCGATGGTGCGCRTCGACTCCAGCGCGATCTCCTCGAGCTCCGCCTTGCTGACCTCGATGTACTGGCCCTTGTCGAGTTCGTAGCCTTTGACGATGTCCTCGTTTGGCACCTCGTCTCCGGTGTCGGCATCGACCTTGAGGTATTTGATCCGGTGCCCTGTGGCCCGGTTGAGCTGGTTGAACGAGATCTTCTCGGACTCGGAGGTGGCTGGGTAGAGTGCCACTGGGCAGGTGACCAGGGACAGACGCAAAAAGCCCTTCCAGTTGGCTCTCGGTGCCATGACTTCCATACTCCGGATACGCAGCCTGGATTCAAGACGATCATGTGGGCCCGGTTCCGACACTCCATACGATCTTCCGACGATGCCCTCCGCGGCCGCCCCGCGCCCTACTCGACATGAACAAACACGGAACAACGGGCCATGTCCGCAGC
Source organism: Bradyrhizobium sp. P2_E8 (assembly GCF_056403875.1). Classification (NCBI taxonomy): domain Bacteria; kingdom Pseudomonadati; phylum Pseudomonadota; class Alphaproteobacteria; order Hyphomicrobiales; family Nitrobacteraceae; genus Bradyrhizobium; species Bradyrhizobium sp. P2_E8. The sequence goes on along the minus strand of NZ_JBFUES010000596.1, from coordinate 1,594 downwards.
CCCCGAAAACTCATTCCACGTCTCCGACCTGGACCTCGCTGCGGACCAGGCGGTAGCGGCCTGTGGCGGCGACGCAAGGGAGACGGTCAAGGCGCTCCTGGTCGCGAACGACTTCCTGGAGCAGCAGCTCGACGAGCTCCGGGCCAAGGTGTCGACCGGCTACGCCCGCGGACGGCTCCCACCGTCTCGGGAACGCAAGGACGAGGCAGATGGCTGAAGTGACCTACTACGTCGCTCTACCGTTCGTTTTCTCCGACGACGGCGTTGCTGCCGGCGAGGCGACGGAGTGCTTCAGCGCCAATGCCGCGGTCATGCAGGCCGAGGCGCTGGCGCGCAAGCCCGGACACGCCGGTGCCGTCGCGTTCAGCCGCAGCGGGGAGCACGCAACCGGGGACTTCGGCGACGCGAAGCTGATCCGGAAGTTCGGGGACGTGCCGGACGATCTGAGCGCACTTTGACCGACGGCAAAAGCCGAGTCACTCGTCCACCCGACCGACGGCATCTCCCGGTTCGAGCAAGCTCAGTGCGGTCTCGATCTGCGCAAGCTGCCTTTCGATTTTCTCGCGCTCGTTCGGCCCGGGACCGCTCTCCAGTTGCGCCAGGAGCCGTTCCTTCCGCTCAAGCAACTTCGCGACGATCGACATCGCGCCCTCCCCATATTCTGCAGCGGCATCCTTCAAAGAAGTTGGTGCGCCGGCGACGATCCGCCAGTCCCGTCGCCGGCAACGATACCGCCACAGACCCTGAATGGAACGCCATACCCGGACCGGGCGAGTGCTTGAGAGCCTCACTCCTCCTCGTCCTTGGCGGCTTGAGCGCGCCTCTCACTTGGCCCGATCCGCCTTGACGACGTCCGTCACCGTCGACACGGGCAGAACCCTTCGTGAACCAAACGATCGCTCTTGCCGTTGTGTCGCATCCGGGCGCCTCCGACTGCGTGCGCCGAGAGACAATCATGAGGACCGATTCACGCCAACATCTCGATTCAGGCGGCGCTTGGGACCGGACCTATCTCGAGTCCCTGATCCGCGCGGATTTCGAGCGATGCCGTCCCGGCGAGACGCTGGAGGATCTCAAGCGGCGCGCGTCTTTTTCTAAGGAGGACAAAGGCCTGCTTCGGGATTGGATGGCGGTGGCTCGCGCTGCGGCCGCATGCACGGCCAAGGCATCGCCACCACGCTGACGATCTGCGGATCCGCCGCCAACCATTGCGGGCTTGCTCGAAGGATCGGGGTCTCACAACGATCCCGGTTCGACCCGGCTAGGCCCGGGTATCCAGTAGCTGCGAGACGGCGGCAGCCAATTGCGCCGGCGCAAAGGGCTTCTCAATCAGGAGGCTGCCATCGACGCCCTGCGATTTCCAGTCTGGCGCGCTGGCGCTCGTCATGTAGACCACCGGAAAGTCAGGCGTGATTTCCCTGATCTTCCGCGCCAGCTCCCATCCGCTGATGCCATCACCCAGGTTGACGTCCGTCAGCAGCGCCCGACACTGCTTCCGGCCGTCCCGAAAGGTGGACATCGCCGCCTCTCCCGAATGGACCGAGCAGGCCTCGAAGCCGCCGTCCGACAAGGCGTCCTCGATGAAGCTGCAGAT
>NZ_JBFUES010000595.1:0-4742 GCF_056403875.1 Bradyrhizobium sp. P2_E8 | reverse complement strand
GTATGACCATCGATAAGGGTGGCGCGCGAATGGAAGGTTGCCGCGCCGTTCTTCTCGAGACTGTCGCGATAGGCCGCCTGCAGCCGCGCGATCTCCCGGTCCTTGTTGGCGACCAGCGTCTTCCAGTCGAAGCTGTGCTCCCGCATTGTCCAGCCGTAGCCCGTCGCGTCCTCGAAGTGCTCGGAAAACTGTGAGGCGTAGACGAACAGCTTCTTCGGCACGCAGCCACGGATGACGCAGGTGCCGCCGAACTGGTATTCCTCGGCAATCGCGACTCGCTTGCCGAGTGTGGCTGAGACCCGCGCCGCCCGCACGCCGCCCGAGCCGCCGCCGATGACGAACAAGTCGTAGTCATATTGAGGCATGTTGCTCTCGCCTTTCAAAGGGTTGGCTTGACAATAGGTGTGCACAATCAAAGTGCCTGTGAGCTTGACTGGGGCGCGCGAAAACATTCGCTTCCAAGCGCGGACGGAGTATCTCCAATGCAAACGTACGGGAGCGACGGACCCCGCTGCTATGTTCGGCCAGTGCGGTCTGTGCGCTGCGACAGCGCTTCGCGGATCAGGGGTATGCGATCGTTGCCGAAATACATGTCGGTTTCTTCCAGAAAAATCGTTGGCGAGCCAAAGCCGCCGCGCGCTATCACCTCGTCAGTATTGGCTCTGAGCTCATCTTTTATCGATTGCTGTGCGATCGCGGCGAAGAACCTTTGGGGATCGATGGCGAGCTTTCCGCAGATTTCGGTTAGAACAGCATCCTGTGAGATATCCTTGTCGTCACCCCAATATGCCTCAAACACCGCACGTGCAAACGGCACCATCTCTTGCCGCAGGACGATGCAACCCCGCATTGCCTTCACGCTGTTTACCGGAAATACCGTCGGCGGCATCTTGATCGCAAGACCTGCCAGGCGAGCCCAATCAGCGAGATCCTTCAGCATGTAGCGATGCTTCAGTGGTACAGGGGTTTCGCGTGAGGCGTAAACGTTCAGGTTGACAGTGTTGAAGACGCCGCCGACCAGGATCGGTCGCCAGACGATCTCTTGCGTGAACTGTTTTGCAAGTGGCTGAATATTGTGAAATGCAAGATAGGTCCAGGGACTGGAGCAGTCGAAGAAGAATTCGATCATAGCGTTTTCATTTCATTGGCTCCTCGCGAGGAGCCGCGCCTCTCGCGCGTAGAACGATGAAGTATTTGGACCATTCAGGCGCTATAGTGGACGAGCAGGAATCCCCCTACCATCCAGGTCGGGGCCTTCAATTCTTCCCAAACAGCTCTTTGGCTTTGTCCCCAAACATGTTCTGCCGCGCATTCTCGTCGAAAGGCTCCTTGACGAACTTGCCGAGCGCTAGTCCAACCTGCACCTGTGGCCGCGCACGCACCGCTGCGTACCAGCGTTTCACATTGGGATAGTCGTCGAGTGTAAAGCCCTGCGCCTTGTGAGTCATGGCCCAGGGAAAACACGCGATGTCTGCGATCGAATAGTCGCCGGCGATATAGGCCCCGGTCTTGCTGAGCTGCCGGTCGAGCACGCTATAGAGCCGCGCCGCCTCGTTGCGATACCGCTCAATTGCATAAGGAATCTTTTCGAGTGCATAGAGCGCAAAATGGCCGTGCTGACCCAACATGGGCCCTAGCCCACTGACCTGCCACATCACCCATTGAATGACGCGCGATCGACCGCGCAAATCTATTGGTAGGAATCGCCCGGTTTTTTCAGCAAGATAGATCAGGATCGCGCCGGTCTCGAATACTGAGAATGGCTCTCCTCCGTCGGCAGGTTCGTAGTCTACAATCGCGGGGATACGGTTGTTGGGGCTGATCGCCAGAAACTCCGGCTGAAACTGTTGGCCGGCGCGGATATCAACGGGGACCACCCTATAGGGTATTCCTAGCTCCTCCAGCATGATCGAAATTTTCCAGCCGTTCGGAGTCGGAGCGTAATGGAGATCGATCATGCCTTTCCTTAAGTCCCCTCGGAGCAACTATTGCTATTTCTGGTGCCCCGAACATAGCAGATTGAAACGAGACCAAAATCGGTCAGTTGACGTATTGTGGAAGACGCAGGCTCCTCGAATGAGGGTCTAGCGAGATTTCCAAGTTTTACTCGTCACGTTCGCCTTGGTTGGCCCAGCCGCAGTGCATCGATCACCCGGCTGGATTCAGTCTCCGAGGCTTGCAGGTTTGTTGCCGTAGGTTCCCGAAAACATCGCCAGCGGCTTCCAACCCAAAGATTGCGCAACGGATCGCGACCTTCGCTCTCGCACAGAATCGACTTTCAAAATCGGATCCAAAACGATCGCAGGCCGCAGACGACACCAGACTGCGTCCTCGCCCATCCATTTCAGATTGTCGATTTTGCCGAGGCCAAGATCGCACCGAGTCGAAGTGTTGCTTATCCTATAAATAAAAAAATTTAACTCTTAAGAAATAAGATCGAGCTAAGAATATGATCCGCCATACGAACATGAGTGGGGCTAAGATGATTGAACGCCGCATACCATCGTCCACGCGCTCGATATTCCACAGCTTGCGATTTCGCGCGAAGATAATTCTCGGCTTTGCAGTGGTCGTCGCGGTCTCGGTGATCAGCCTCGCCATTGCCTATTTCGGCTTTGAGCATGTCGAACGGCAAGTTAGTCACTACCGTGCCAGCGTGTCAGAAGCTGACTCGGCGCGAAGCATCGATCGTGAGTTACTCGCTTATCATTCAGCGGCGCGGCTCTTCATCGCGACAGGCAAAGAGCGTGATGCCAAGACGGCGTTGGAAGCAGAAGACACCTTGAAGGGTGCCATTTACACGGCGACCAAAGCGACGGCAAATCCCGTGCGACTGGATGGCCTTCAACGATTGGCTAATGACTTCAATAGCTTTTCCGCCACGTTTTCGGAGATTCTCGCAGTGAAGCGTGAGAATGCATCCCTTACCCGGAACGGGCTGATGCGCAATGAGAGCCTTCTGAAATCCAAAATGGATGACACCGTTCGCAACGCTGTTAGTGCCGAATTGCAGGCCGTTGAAATCGGAACGAAGCAAGTGGATTCACTATTTCAAAACATCAGCTCGGCGGCTAACAGTTTTGTTTTTACGTCCGATCAATCGGCGGGGCGCGCCGCTCTTTCGCGCTTCAAGCTCGTTGAGAATTCAGTCAACGCGATCTCCTCTAGGGACGAGGGGACCGTGGCCCGACTGAAAGAGATGGCTGGATTGGTCGCCGCGTATCAAGATGCGTTGGCAAAGCTTACCGCCAACGCAAGTAAGCTGGAAGAACTGATCCGCGCGATTAGCGATTCTGCTGCTGCAATCACGCAAGGGGCCGGCACGATGAAGGCCGACCTTGTCTCTGAACAGCGGCGGTTGGATATGGAGACCGAAGCGACAACCGGTTGGACCAAACAGCTAATCCTTGTGCTCGCGTCAGGCGGTGCAGTCCTTGGTGCTCTCCTCGCGTTTTTACTCGGAACTGGGATTTCTCGGCCCATGATCGCGATGTGCGGAGCGATGCGGCAGCTGGCCTCTGGTGATTTCGCTCTCGTCTTGCCAGGATTAGGTCGGAGGGACGAGCTAGGCGAGATGGCGGAGGCCGTCGAGGCTTTCAAGCTGCAGGCAATCGCGAAAGCGGAGCAAGATGCTGCTGTGGGTGAGGCACAGAATAAAGCCCAAGCGGCCGCACGCCGCGCCGAGCTAATCTGCTTCGCGGATAGTTTCGAGACTCGAGTTGGGACGATCGTATCTAACGTCTCTGCCTCCGCTGAGCAGCTCGAAGTTGCAGCTGCCACACTGACGCGAACGGCAGAGACAACTCAGGCATTGTCTGGTCAGGTGGCCAGCGTGTCTGAGGAAGCCTCATCCAATATGCAAGCTGTCGCGACTGCGACTGAAGAGCTGTCTACCTCGGTCCGGGATATCGGTAGGCMGGTGCGTGACTCCAGTCACATTGCGGAAGCCGCCGTCGTGCAGGCGAAGGAGACGGACGATCGAATGGGAAAGCTATTCCAGGCCGCTCAACAGATCGGGAATGTGGTAAGATTGATTACGGCAATCGCCGAGCAGACAAATTTGCTCGCGCTGAATGCCACAATTGAAGCGGCCCGCGCTGGCGAATCTGGTCGAGGCTTTGCTGTGGTGGCGAGTGAAGTTAAAACGCTCGCTAGTCAAACCGCTAAGGCTACAGACGAGATTTCGTCCTATATCGCGAGCATGCAAAGCGCGACGGTTGAATCCGTTGCGGCAATCAAGGAGGTCGGCGCGACAATCGCAAAGATTTCGATGATCTCTGATTCGATTGCGCGCGCTGTCGAGCAGCAGGGGGAGGCGACTCAAGAGATTGCTCGTAGTGTGCAGAAGGTTGCAGTTGGCGCGCAGACAGCCGCTACCAATGTTGGCCAGGTCAACTGCGGCGCCGTCGATACTGGCTCGGCCTCAGCTGAGGTCCTAAGTTCCGCAAAGCTGTTGTCTGGCGAGAGCGCACGCCTCCGTACGGAGCTTGATAGCTTTATGGCAAATGTTCGTGCGGCTTAGTTAAGTGCGTTTGGCTGCCAAAGGTTTGTCAGATCTGCTCTCTACGAATTTCTGTTAGCCGGTCGCAAACGGCAAGCGGGATGGGATGCGCTGCTGTGGCCGGGCGCTACAGGCTGTATTCGAGTGGACCACTGCAGTTTGGGCCTCGTCTGCCACGGCGACCTTGATTAAGCGATCGAGGCCGTGCCCCGGGGAGGGCACCCAGAGGCGTCGTAGTAAG
>NZ_JBFUES010000594.1:0-4745 GCF_056403875.1 Bradyrhizobium sp. P2_E8 | reverse complement strand
TGTCATTCCCCGCGAAGGCGGGGAATCCAGTACGCCGCAGCCTCTCGGTTCTATCATAGCCGCCTCTGGAATACTGGATGCCCCGCTTTCGCGGGGCATGACAGCGCGTCGTATGGTGGCTCCTCGACGAGTCCACGCCTCACTTCTTCGCGTAAATATCCTTGTACGTATCCCGCAGCACGTTCTTCTGCACCTTGCCCATGGTGTTGCGCGGCAGCTCGTCGACGACGAAGACGCGCTTGGGCATCTTGAATTTGGCGAGCCGGCCGTCGAGCGCCTTCAGCACCGAAGCTTCGCTGACGTCCGCGCCCTTGTTGCAGACGAGAACCGCGGTGACGCCTTCGCCGAAATCGGCATGCGGCACGCCGATCACGGCGGATTCGACCACGCCGGGCATCGCGTCGATCTCGCTCTCGATCTCTTTCGGATAGACGTTGAAGCCGCCGGAGATGACGAGATCCTTGCCGCGGCCGAGGATGTGGACGTAGCCCTTGCCGTCGATCTTGCCGAGGTCGCCGGTGATGAAGAAGCCGTCGGGCCGGAATTCGGCCTTGGTCTTCTCCGGCATGCGCCAGTAGCCCTTGAACACGTTCGGGCCCTTGACCTCGATCATGCCGATMTCCTCGCGCGGCAGCTCCTTGCCGGTCTCGGGGTCGGTCACGCGCACGGAGACGCCGGGCAGGGGAAAGCCGACCGCGCCGGGCACGCGCTCGCCGTCATAGGGGTTCGACGTGTTCATGTTGGTCTCGGTCATGCCGTAGCGCTCGAGCACCGCGTGCCCGGTGCGCGCGGACCATTCGCGGTGGGTTTCGGCGAGCAGCGGCGCCGAGCCCGAAATGAACAGCCGCATGTGCTTGGTGGTCTCGCGCGACAGCGCGGCATTTTGCAGGAGGCGGGTGTAGAAGGTCGGCACGCCCATCAGCACGGTGGCGCGCGCCATCAACTTGATGATCAGGTCGGGGTCGAGCTTCGGCAGGAAGATCATCGACGCCCGCGAAAACAGCGTCACGTTGGTCGCCACGAACAGGCCGTGCGTATGGTAGATCGGCAGCGCGTGGATCAGCACGTCCTTGTCGGTGAAGCGCCAATAGCCGACGAGGCTCAGCGAGTTCGACGCGAGATTGTCGTGGGTGAGCATCGCGCCCTTGGAGCGGCCGGTGGTGCCCGACGTGTAGAGGATCGCGGCGAGATCGTCGCTCGCCCGCGCAACGGTCGCGAACTCGCTGCTCGCCTTGTCGGCGGCCTCCGTCAGCGAGCCCTTGCCGTCGGGGCCGAGCGTCTCGACCCCAGCCTTCACCTTGGCGGCGATCGGGGTGAGGCCTTCCGCCTTGGAGGGATCGCAGACCACCAGCGACGGCTCGGCATCGCCGATGAAGTAATCGAGCTCGTTCAGCGTATAGGCGGTGTTGAGCGGCAGGTAGACCGCGCCGGCCCGCACCGTGGCGAGATACAGCACGATGTTCGCGACCGATTTCTCGACCTGCACCGCGACGCGGTCGCCGGGCTTCACGCCGCGCGCGACCAGCACGTTCGCCATCTGCCCGGCCCGCGCAACCAGATCGCCATAGCTGATACGGGCGCCGTCATGCGTCTCGATGGCGAGGCGTTTGGGATCGTCCAGGCCGTCGAACAGGCGGGAAAACAGGTTGGCGTTGGCAGCTTGGTTCATGCAAGATTTCCTGGACCGCAAGGTCGGTCAAAACCGAGGGCTGGATTAGCAAAAACCGCCCCGATGAAGCAACGGAGACAGTTGGCATGACAAAAAACGGGAAACGCGTGGCCTGGGTCACGGGCGGGGGCAGCGGGATCGGGGAGGCCGGCGCCGAGGCGTTAGCGGCCGACGGCTGGACGGTGGTGGTGTCGGGCCGGCGCCAGTCAGCCCTGGATACCGTGGTTGCCAAGATCACCGGGGCGGGCGGGGCGGCCGAGGCCATCGCGCTGGACGTGTCCAACGCGGACGAGGCCCAGAAGGCGGCCGACCAGATCGTTGCGAAGCACGGCCGCATCGACCTGCTGGTCAACAATGCCGGCATCAATGTCCCCAAGCGGAGCTGGAAGGACATGGAACTGGAGGGCTGGGACAAGCTGGTCCAGGTCAACCTCAACGGCGTGCTCTATTGCATGCGCGCGGTGCTGCCGACGATGCGCAAGCAAAGGGACGGCTCGATCATCAACGTCTCGTCCTGGGCCGGCCGCCACGTCTCGAAGATGCCGGGCCCGGCCTACACCACGACCAAGCACGCGGTGCTGGCGCTGACCCATTCCTTCAACATGGACGAATGCGTCAACGGCCTGCGCGCCTGCTGCCTGATGCCGGGCGAGGTGGCGACCCCGATCCTGAAGCTGCGCCCGGTGGTGCCGAGCGAGGAGGAGCAGGCCAGGATGCTGCAGTCCGAAGATCTCGGTCGCACCATCGCCTTCATCGCGTCGATGCCGGCGCGCGTCTGCATCAACGAGCTCCTGATCAGCCCGACGCATAATCGCGGATTCGTTCAGACGCCGTTGAGCAGGGATTGAGGTATAGCGCGCGCCACAATCTCCACTCGTCGTCCCGGGGCGCGACGAAGTCGCGAGCCCGGGACCCATACCCACAGGGAGGAGTTTGGCGAAGACTCGTGGTTGCCAGCTCGTGCCACGATATCTTTCTGGGGTTATGGGTCCCGGCTCTGCGCTCCGCTCCAGACAACGCTGCGCGTTGTCGGGAACTGCGCTTGTCCGGGACGACAGCGCAGTGTGTGGACCGCGCCCGCGCACCACACGAAGCACCCCGCGCATAGTTTCACGCATCACAAAGAATTTTTCCCCGAAACCGCTTCGCAAACCCTCCCGTAGTTCGGTCCAACGACGGCGCTGCTGCTCACGTCAAACTGCCGCAGCCGCCGTTGTTGCCCCAACTCAAGCACCGGCCATTGCCGGGCTCAATTCAATCGGGAGACCTTCCATGTCGAAGCGTATTGCCTATCTCGCTGCCGCCGCCTTCAGCGCCCTCGCCATCACCGCGACCGTCGTCGCGCCCGTTCGCGCCGAGGAGAAGACCGTCATGGTCGGCGGCGCCGCGATGTTCCCGTCCAAGAACATCGTCCAGAACGCCGTCAACTCCAAGGACCACACCACGCTGGTGGCGGCGGTGAAGGCGGCCGGTCTCGTGCCGACGCTGGAAAGCAAGGGCCCGTTCACGGTGTTCGCGCCGACCAACGCCGCCTTCGGCAAGCTGCCGGCCGGCACCGTCGACACCCTGGTCAAGCCTGAGAACAAGGCGACCCTGACCAAGATTCTCACCTACCATGTCGTGCCCGGCAAGCTCGAGGCCTCCGACCTCACCGACGGCAAGAAGCTGAAGACGGCGGAAGGCGAGGAGCTGACGGTGAAGAAGATGGACGGCAAGGTCTGGATCATCGACGCCAAGGGCGGCACCTCGATGGTGACGATTTCCAACGTCAACCAGTCGAACGGCGTGATCCATGTGGTCGACACCGTGCTGATGCCGGCGACGTAACACCGCGGCGTCCTGTTTCATCCCCGGCAGGGTGCGACGAAACGGCGAGCCGGGGCCACCCGGCTCGCTTTATTGTGACCGCGATAGCCCGCCGGCATCGATTCGATCGTCGGCGGGGCGTAACGAAAACGGAATGCCCGGCGTATAATTCCCGACAGACGATCCAAGGACGAAACCATCATGGCAAGCCTCACAGTCACCGACGAGCAGGTCCGGTCCAGCCCGGCCAAAGTTATCCAGCCGGCCTGGGTTCGGGTCATGCATTGGATCAACGCTCTTGCCATGATCCTGATGATCCTGTCGGGCTGGCAGATCTACAACGCCTCGCCGCTGTTCGGTTTCAGTTTTCCGCGCGAGTATACGCTTGGTGGCTGGCTCGGCGGCGGCCTGCTCTGGCATTTTGCGGCGATGTGGCTCCTGATGATCAACGGCCTCGCCTATCTCATCACGGGCTTCGCCACCGGCCGCTTCCGCAAAAAGCTGCTGCCGATCACGCCGTCCGGCGTGCTCCACGACGTCAGGGCCGCGCTCACCTTCAAGCTCGGCCATGACGATCTCACCGTCTACAATTACGTGCAGCGCGTGCTCTATGCCGGCATCATCGTGGTCGGCGTGCTCATCGTGCTGTCCGGCCTGGGGATGTGGAAGCCGGTGCAACTGCATTGGCTGGTGACGCTGTTCGGCGACTATCCGACCGCGCGCTACGTCCACTTCTTCTGCATGGCCGCGATCTGCGCCTTCCTTGTCATCCACGTCGCCCTCGCGCTGCTGGTGCCGAAGAGCCTGCGCGCGATGATCATCGGTCGCTGAGGGAGAGCAGCCATGGCCAAGCGTTCATTCCTGATCCCCGGCGTCGACAAGCGGCTGCTGATCAAGGACTCGATCAAGACGATGCCTGACGTCACCCGCCGCCGCTTCATCGCGGGCGGCGCCAGCCTCGGCGCGCTGACGCTGCTCACCGGCTGCGACGTGATCGACTCGTCCTCCGCCGAGGAGATGCTGAAGAGTGTCTCGAAGTTCAACGACGCCGTGCAGGATTTCATCTTCAATCCCGACGCGCTGGCGCCGACCTTCCCCGAGAGCGCCATCACGAAGCCGTTTCCGTTCAACGCCTATTACGATCTCGACGATGCGCCGGAGGTTTCGGCCGCGGACTGGAAGCTCGAAGTGCGCGGCCTCGTCGACAACAAGAAGTCCTGGACGCTGGATGAGCTCTACAAGTTGCCGCAGGTCACGCAGATCACGCGTC
>NZ_JBFUES010000593.1:0-4746 GCF_056403875.1 Bradyrhizobium sp. P2_E8 | reverse complement strand
CGGTTTTGATCGTGCTCATTGGTGCCATGATGCATTGCAGCGAAGAGGCGTCAAGTCCAATCGGTGATTCGGACCTCCCGGAAATCTACCGGTAAATGGCGACAAACAATCAAAGATTCGCCATCTGGCGGGGTGCGCTCGCCCCCGGAAGCTTCTATATGACGAGCGAAAATCGTTAATCGCAGCGCGCCCGCATCCGGCGGGCTTTCAGGCTTCTTGATGGACCAACCTCATTCGCCGCCCGGCGCCGACGTGCCAGATCCCGCCGGCGGGCCGCTCGAGCGGGCCACCCTGATGGGCACGCTGGCGCATCTGTGGCCCTATATCTGGCCGGGCGACCGCTTCGACCTGAAGATGCGCGTGGTCTGGTCGATGGTGCTGCTGCTCGCCGCCAAGCTGATCACGCTGACGGTGCCGTTCAGCTTCAAATGGGCGACCGACGCGCTGACCGGCGCCAACACCGCGCCGGTGCTGCCCGACAATTGGCACCTCTGGGTGATCGCCTCGCCATTGCTGCTGACCGCCAGTTACGGCGCGACGCGCATCCTGATGGCGGTGCTGACGCAATGGCGCGACGGCCTCTTCGCGCGCGTTGCCATGCATGCGGTGCGCAAGCTCGCCACCATCACCTTCATTCACATGCACGAGCTGTCGCTGCGCTTCCACCTCGAGCGCAAGACCGGCGGCCTGACGCGCGTGCTCGAGCGCGGCCGCGAGGGCATCGAGGTCATCGTGCGCATGGTGATCCTCCAGCTGATCCCGACCATTGTCGAGGTTTCGCTGCTCCTGGCCGTGCTGCTCTGGCAGTTCGACAGGCGCTACGTGGTGGCGACCCTGATCACGGTCGCGGTCTACATGTACTACACCTACATCGCGACCGAGTGGCGGATCGGCATTCGCCGCAAGATGAACGATTCCGACACCGAGGCGAACACCAAGGCGATCGACTCGCTGCTCAACTACGAGACCGTGAAATATTTCGGCGCCGAGGCGCGCGAGGCGCAGCGCTACGACCGCTCGGTCGCGCGCTACGAGGAGTCGAGCGTTCAGGCCTATACGTCGCTCGCGGTGCTCAACACCGGCCAGGCCGTGATCTTCACGCTGGGGCTGACCGCGACCATGCTGATGTGCGCGATTGGCGTGCGCGACGGCACCAACACTGTCGGCGATTTCGTGCTGGTCAACGCCATGATGATCCAGCTCTACCAGCCCCTGAACTTCATGGGGATGGTCTATCGCGAGATCAAGCAGGCGATCATCGACATCGAGAAGATGTTTGGCGTGCTGGGACGCGAGGCCGAGATCAAGGACGCGCCCGACGCGCTGCCGCTGGTCGTCTCCGCAGGCAATCTGCGTTTCGAGGACGTGCGCTTCGCCTATGAGCCGGCGCGTCCGATCCTGAAGGGCATCAGCTTCGAGGTGCCGGCCGGCAAGACGGTCGCGATCGTCGGTCCGTCCGGCGCCGGCAAGTCGACCATCTCGCGGCTCCTGTTCCGCCTCTACGACATTTCCGGCGGCAGGATCCTGATCGACGGCCAGGATATCCGCGAGGTCACGCAGGCGAGCTTGCGTGCTTCCATCGGCATGGTGCCGCAGGACACCGTGCTGTTCAACGACACCATCCGCTACAACATCCGCTACGGCCGCTGGGACGCCAGCGATGCCGAGGTCGAGCAGGCGGCGCAGCTGGCGCAGATCGACACTTTCATCCGCATGGCGCCGAAGGGCTATGAGACCCAGGTCGGCGAGCGCGGCCTGAAACTGTCGGGCGGCGAGAAGCAGCGCGTCGCGATCGCGCGCACCGTCTTGAAGGCGCCGCCGATCCTGGTGCTGGACGAGGCGACCTCCGCGCTGGACACCCACACCGAGCACGAGATCCAGGGTGCCCTCGACCGCGTGGCGAAGAACCGCACCTCGCTGGTGATCGCGCACCGGCTTTCGACCATCGTCGGCGCCGACGAGATCATCGTGCTGGAGCAGGGCCGGATTGCCGAGCGTGGCACCCACGCAAAGCTGCTCGCGCAGGGCGGCCTCTATGCCAGCATGTGGAACAGGCAGCGCGAGGCGGAGGCCGCGCGCGAGAAGCTGGCCAAGATGGCCGATACCACCGAGGCGCCCAACCGGGAGCCGCCGCCGGTCGAGGACGTCCTGACGACGCCTGCGGCTGCGGAGTGACCTTGTCTCCGGTCCCAACTCTGGCCTAAACAACTCCACCGCGCGGGACGACCTGCGCCATCAACCCTGAGCGGCAGATAGCGATGTCCATTCTCGATTCGATCCAGCGTCAGATCCCGCCGATCCACAAGGAGGGCTATCCCTTCATCGGCGGCTTTGCGCTGGCAAGCCTGGTCCTGTTCTGGCTGTGGTCGCCGCTGGGGTGGATCGGCACAATCCTCACCGTGTGGTGCGCGCTGTTCTTCCGCGACCCCGTGCGGGTGACGMCGGTGCGCGAGGGGCTGGTGGTGTCGCCGGCCGACGGCCGCGTCTCGATGATCACCATGGCGCTGCCGCCGGCCGAGCTCGGGCTCGGCGACCGGCCGCTGCCGCGCATCTCGGTGTTCATGAGCGTGTTCAACTGCCACGTGAACCGCAGCCCGATCGCGGGCAGGGTGGACCGCATCGCCTACCGGCCCGGTCTCTTCATCAATGCCGAGCTCGACAAGGCGAGCGAGGACAACGAGCGCAACTCGCTGGTGATCACGACGCCCACGGCGCGGATCGGCGTGGTCCAGATCGCAGGCCTGATCGCCAAGCGCATCGTCTGCTTCGTCAGGGAGGGCCAGGCGATCGGCGCCGGCGAGCGGTTCGGCCTGATCCGCTTCGGCTCGCGCCTCGACGTCTACCTGCCTGTCGGCACCAAGGCGCTGGTGTCGGAAGGGCAGACCGCGATCGCCGGCGAGACGATTTTGGCCGATCTGGCCGGCGAGGACCCGAGCCGCGCCTACCGCGCCAATTAACCAATAAGTCGGTCCATGAGGGCCTTCCGCCGCAATGGCGGAGGGGGACGCGGCTTGCTATATCTCGCCTCAAGGTGAGGACGAGCCATGACGCCCTATGATTTCAAAGACCCTGACGTTCGCCGCCGGCGGTTCCGCCCGATTCCGGTGCGGATGCTGGTGCCCAACGTCATCACGCTGCTGGCGATCTGCGCGGGCCTGACGTCGATCCGGCTGTCGATCGAGGGGCGGATGTCGCTCGCCGTCTACGCCATCGTGTTCGCGGCCGCGCTGGACGGCATCGACGGCCGCATCGCGCGCATGATCAAGGGCCAGTCCAAGTTCGGAGCCGAGCTCGACAGCCTCGCCGACTTCGTCAATTTCGGCGTCGCGCCCGGACTGATGCTGTATTTCTGGCAGTTGCACGAGCTCGGCAATGCCGGCTGGATCGCCGCGATGGTGTTCGCGATCTCCGGCGGCCTGCGTCTTGCGCGCTTCAACGCCACCATGGACGATCCCAACAAGCCGGCCTTCGCCGCCAACTTCTTCACCGGCGTGCCGGCGCCCGCGGGCGCGATCACGGTTCTGCTGCCGATCTACGCCGCGTTCCTCGATCTCGGCCGCGCGCCCGCGGCGGTGACGGCAGCCTATACGCTGCTGATCGCCTTCCTGATGGTGTCGCGCCTGCCGGTGTTCTCCGGCAAGACCAAGCGCATGCGCGTGCCGCCGGAACTGGTGCTGCCGGCCTTCGTCGCGGTAATCGTCTTCATCGCTATCCTGATCGCCTATCCCTGGCACGTGCTGTCGATCGGCACGGTGCTGTATCTCCTCGCTTTGCCGCTCGGCTACAAATCCTATCGCGACCAGGCGCGCGCGATGGAGGCCGCCACGCCTGCGGGAGGCGAGGTCTCCTCGCCGCCTTCGGCGCCGACGCTGGCTAACCTGTCCGAGCCGCCGCACGACGACGACCGGCCCGGACGGCTGCACTGAGCGGCCACACGCGGATATCTGCCATGAGGGCCGCCTGAGTTGGGTTGAGGCCCGATCTCGGCTATATCGCCCTGTGCCGGCGGCATCGCGTCAATCAGCCGCCAATCTGGGAGAGAACGCCGTGACTGATACCGTAACCGGGCCGCTGCCCGCTTCCGTCCTCGAAGCGCTGGGCCGCTACGATACCCCGACGATCTGCAACGCCATGGAGATCGTGGCGCCCGAGCGCCGGCTGATCGGCTACACCACCAAGCAACTGGTTTGTCCGTTCCCCGACCTGCCGCCGATCGTCGGCTATGCCCGCACGGTTGCGATCCGCTCGGTGCTGAAATCCTCGCTGCCCGCCGAAGAGCAGTCCAAGCGCCGCATCGAATATTACGAATATGTCGGCACCGGCCACGGTCCGCGCATCTCGGTGATCCAGGACATCGACGGCCCCGATGTCGGCTACGGCGCGTTCTGGGGCGAGGTGCAGAGCAACGTGCACAAGGCGCTCGGCTGCCTCGGCGTCATCACCGACGGATCGATCCGCGACATCCCGCAATGGGCCCCTGGCTTCCAGGCGCTGGCCGGCTCGATCGGCCCGTCGCATGCCTGGGTGCATGCGGAGAGCTTTGGCGGCGAAGTGCGCGTCGCCGGCATGACCGTGAAGTCCGGTGATCTCATCCACGCCGATCAGCACGGCGCCATCGTGATCCCGCTCGACGTCGCCGCAAAGCTGCCGGAAGCCGCTGAGCTCTGCGGCCGCCGCGAGACGCCAATCCTGGAGATCGCCCGCAGCCCCGACTTCTCGCTGGAGAAGCTGAAGGCCGCGCTGAAG
>NZ_JBFUES010000592.1:0-4758 GCF_056403875.1 Bradyrhizobium sp. P2_E8 | reverse complement strand
AGACCGAGCAATGCGCCCTGATCCAGAGCGTGGTGGCCGAAGACCGCTCCAATGCCGGTCTGACCGTGATCGTGCTCAAGACCGCCGACCAGAAGAGCCGCCTGATGCGCGTGGTCGCCCCCCTGGGTGTGCTGCTGCCCTCCGGCCTCGGGCTGAAGCTCGACAATCAGGACGTCGGCCGCGCCGGCTTCGTCCGCTGCCTGCCCAATGGCTGCGTCGCCGAGGTCGTCATGGACGACAAGCTGCTCGGCCAGCTCCGCACCGCCAAGACCGCCACYTTCATCATCTTCGAGACGCCGGAAGAAGGCATCGGCTTCCCGCTCAGCCTGAACGGGCTCGGCGAGGGATACGACAAGCTGCCGTAGGGCTCCGCCCGACAGGCCGTTGCCACTTCCGTCATCCTTCGAGGCTCGCAATGCGTTGCAAGGCGAGCGCCTCAGGATGACGGTGATGGATTGCTGCGCGCGGCCGGCGCTTTGGACAATGCCCTCGCCAATCCTATCGTTTCCGTAATGTGACGCCCGGCCCCCTCGCGGAACCGGTCCGAAACCATTATCTTGCCCCACATCTCCAGATAATGGACGGACACATGACCAATCCCGCCACAAGCTCCCTGCTCGACCGCGCCAATCTCGATCGCGACCAGGTTCGCCACGAGGTCGCGCGCGGGCTTGCCGGCGCCGACGACGGCGAGCTGTTCCTGGAGTACAGCCAGACCGAAGCGCTGATGTTCGACAATGGGCGGCTGAAACAGGCGACCTACGACACCTCGCAGGGTTTTGGCCTGCGCGCCGTCAAGGACGACGCCGTCGGCTACGCCCACTCCTCCGACGTCTCGCTGCCGGCGCTGATTCGCGCCGCCGATGCGGTTGCCGCCGTGCGTGGCGGCTATTCGGGCAGCTTCGCGGCGCCGCCTCCGCACACCAATGTGCGGCTCTATGGCGACGACAATCCGCTGGACGCGCCGGGCTTCGAGACCAAGGTCAAGCTGCTCGCCGAGATCGACGCCTATCTGCGCGACAAGGATCCGCGGGTGCGGCAGGTCAGCGTCAGCCTTGGCGCGACCTGGCAGGTCGTCGAAATCCTGCGGCCCGACGGCGAGAGCTATCGCGACATCCGCCCGCTGGTGCGCGTCAACGTCTCCGTCGTCGCCGGCCAGGGTGACCGCCAGGAGAGCGGCAGCAAGGGCTATGGCGGCCGCGCCGGCTATGCCGAATTCATCGAGAGCAAGAACTGGCGCGACGCCGCCGACGGCGCGCTGCGCGAGGCTCTGGTCAATCTGGAGTCCGTTCCCGCCCCCGCCGGCGAGATGGACGTCGTGCTCGGCGCAGGCTGGCCCGGCGTGATGCTGCATGAAGCGGTCGGCCACGGCCTCGAAGGCGACTTCAACCGCAAGAAGACCTCGGCGTTTGCCGGCCTGATGGGCCAGCAGGTCGCGGCCAAGGGCGTCACCGTGGTTGACGACGGCACCATTGCTTCGCGCCGCGGCTCGCTGTCGATCGACGACGAGGGCACGCCGACCAACCGCACCGTGCTGATCGAGGACGGCATCCTGGTCGGCTACATGCAGGACCGTCAGAACGCGCGCCTGATGAACATGAAGCCGACCGGCAACGGCCGCCGCCAGGGCTATGCCCATGTGCCGATGCCGCGCATGACCAACACCTACATGCTCGCGGGCGACCGCGATCCGGCCGAGATCCTGGCGTCGGTGAAGAACGGCGTCTTCGCCGCGAATTTCGGCGGCGGCCAGGTCGACATCACCTCGGGCAAATACGTGTTCCAATGCACCGAGGCCTACAAGATCGAGAACGGCAAGATCGGCGCCCCGCTGAAGGGCGCCATGCTGATCGGCAACGGGCCGACCGACCTGCATCGCATCCGCATGATCGGCAACGATCTCGCGCTCGATACCGGCATCGGCACCTGCGGCAAGAACGGCCAGGGCGTGCCGGTTGGCGTCGGCCAGCCGTCGCTTTTGATGGAACGCATTACGGTGGGTGGAACGGGCGCATGAGTGTCGAGAAGGTGACTGCGACCGCCACCAAGCGGAAGAGCAGCGGCTGGGGCGGGCAGCTGGTGCAACTCGCCGGCATCGTCGTCGCGGTGTTCATCGCCAAGGGCGCGCTTGCCGAGCCGTTCTACGTGCCGTCGGGCTCGATGGAGCCGACGCTGCTGATCGGCGATGCGTTGCTCGCTTCGAAATTCCCCTATGGCTACGGCACCTCGTCGCTGCCGATCCAGATCAACCTGCCCGAGAGCGGCCGCGTGTTCGCGGAGACGCCGAAGCAGGGCGACGTCGTCGTGTTCCGCTGGCCCGGCGATCGCTCGCAGGCCTGGGTGAAGCGCGTCGTGGGTCTGCCCGGCGACCGCATCCAGATGCGGCAGGGCCAGCTCTTCATCAACGACCGGCCCGCCGAGCTCAAGCCCGACGGCGTCGGCGCCGCCGAGGACGACAATGGCGGCAGCGAGCCCGCCTACCGATACGTCGAGACGCTGCCCAACGGCGTCTCGCACCTGATCTTCAAGATGCGCGACAACGGCCCGCTCGACAACACGCCCGAGGTGACGGTGCCGGCAGGACATCTCTTCGTGCTCGGCGACAACCGCGACAACTCCGCCGACAGCCGCGTGCCGCTGCGCTCCGGCGGCGTCGGCATGCTGCCGATCGACAATCTGGTCGGACGTGCGGATGCCGTGCTCGGCTCCTGGGATCTCGGCATGCGCGGCCAGCCGGTATGGACCTGGCTGTCCGGTTTCCGCCTGGCGCGGTTCTTCACCGCGGTGCATTGAGCGGAACGTAGATCGTAGGGTGGGCAAAGCGGAAGCGTGCCCACCACGTCTGTCGCAACGTGGAGAGATGGTGGGCACGACGCGCGAAGAGCGCGCCTTTTCCCACCTTACGATTTCCGATGACCCGCGACGAATTTCTCGCTCTCGCCCTGCGCAATCCGATCAACGCGGCGATCATCGACGAGCTCGCGCGTCTTGCCCTGCCCGATGCCTGGCTGGTGTCGGGATGCCTGGTGCAGACGGCGTGGAACGTGCTCACGGATCGCGCAGTCGATCACGGCATCGCCGACTACGACGTCTTCTATTTCGACTCCGATACCTCATGGGAGGCGGAGGACGCGGTAATCCGCGAGCTGCAGGCGAGACTCGGGCATCTCGGCGTCAAGGTCGAGATCCGCAACCAGGCGCGTGTGCATCTGTGGTATCCGGGCAAGCACGGCCTGCCCTATCCGCCCCTGACGTGCTCGACGGATGGCATCGACCGCTTCCTCACGCAGAACACGCAAGTCGGGGTCAGGCGCGCAGGCGATGGCTACGAGGTCTACGCACCGCATGGCTTTGGCGATGTCGCGGGATTGATTGCGCGGCCCAATCCGGGCCCGAATTTTTCCGCGGCAAGTTACGCGGTGAAGACCGCGCGATGGAAGGCGCTGTGGCCGGAGCTCACGGTAATCGCGGCGGAGTGAGATGTCCGCTTCGTCCTCCTCGTCATTGCGAGCGCAGCGAAGCAATCGAGAATCCTTCCGCGGCGGCAGCCTGGATTGCTTCGCTACGCTCGCAATGACGGCGGTGAGAGCTGCGTGCTACCGCACCACGCCCGACGTGAACCCCGCCTTGCGCCGCGGCGGCTTGATTTCCTTTTTCAGGAAGCAGCGCGCCTCGCGGCCGGTGTAGCCGGGGCGGGCATAGGTGAAGGCGCGGCACTTGTTGTCGGCGGTGCAAGCGGCCTTGCAGGCCTCCTCGCCTTCACCGTCCTTGAGCTCGAAATTGCGCAAATCGCCACCGGGGCGGTCGATCGAGGTCTCCACGCCTTCGACGCGCGGCTCGATCACGCCGGCGCCGCGGACGCCGGAGATGCAGCAACTGCCCGGCACGCGTGCCGGCACCGTGTTCTTCAGCCAGCACACCGCTGAGCCGCCCTCGACGTCGGGATAGTTGAAGCTCCAGGAGCGGCAACGGCGGTCACGCTCGCACAGCAGCGCGCAATCCTCGGGGTCGCCCGATGTGACCGGCGTGCTGAAATAGTCGCCGCCGGGCCGGTCGAATGCCGTCTGGGCGCTTKCAGGCCAGCTCGCAACCGCGAGCGAAAGCAGCGCGGCGCATGCCACGACGCTTGCCAAGACCCTTGCCATGACGGACAGGCGGCCCTTCCCCATCAGAACAGCTTTCGAGTTATTGACGACGCTCAGGTTTTTTCAGCCGGTCATTTGATCGCCGCAAACCTGTATGGGCGATGAACGGCTCAAGTCCTGGTCGTCGGCCTGTTGGTCTAGAACGCGTACTTCGCGCAGCTAGAACGCGTATTCCGCGTAGGCCGGTTCCACGGAGCCCTTCCAGGGGCCGTTGAACTTCTCCAGCATTTCCTCGGCCGGCGTGCGGCCGGAATCGATAATGCGGTCGAGCGGCTCCAGATGCCGCGTCTCGTCGCGGCCGAGCTGGTCGATCCGGCCGCGCCGGCGCAGGCCGGCATGTGCCAGAACGAGGCATTCCTTGGCGATCTCGAACAGATAGCGGTCCCTGATCCGCGCCTTGAAGCCGAAGCGCGGCACGTCGTCGCGCAGGGCCTGGCGCTCATGCGCGGTCCAGTGCTTCACCATGTCCCAGGCGGCATCGAGCGACACATCGTCATAGAGCAGCCCGACCCAGAACGCCGGCAGCGCTGGCAGACGGCCCCACGGTCCGCCATCGGAGCCGCACATCTCGAGATAGCGCTTCAGCCGCACTTCCGGGAAGATCGTCGAGAGA
>NZ_JBFUES010000591.1:0-4762 GCF_056403875.1 Bradyrhizobium sp. P2_E8 | reverse complement strand
CGGTGTCGGCTGCGGGCATGGATTGGGGCCTGCTGGCCGCAGCGGGCGTGCTCACCATCATCCCGGGCGCCCTCGTGATCTGGTTCGTCCGCAATTACATCGCGAGCGGTTTCGCGCTCGGTCGGGTCTAGGGAGGCATCGATGGAAGCTATTGCATGGATGGCCTGGACGCCGCCGACGGCGATCTTCTTTGTGGCGCTCGCCTGCACCCTCGCGGTCATGACGTACCTCGCCGCGGTCTATCCCGAAGCCGAGCGCGTCGGCGTGCTCAGCATTCCGACGACGCGGGGCGATCGCCTGTTCATCTCCCTGATCACGGCGGCCGTCATCCACCTTCTGTGGATCGCCTTCGCCGGCACCGACGTACTCGCCACTCTGCCGATCGGCGAGGAAGGTTTTGAGATTTCGAGCCTCTGGCTCGCAAGTGGGATTTCGCTGGCCACGGCCGTGCTCATTTTTCGCACGGTCTGAAGCTCGCGAAGGGACGGCCAGATCCGGGGGCAACCCGGGCCTGTATAAAATTTTGTCGCTGCAACGGAGGAACAACATGCGACAGTTTAGGAGAAGGAAAGGTCCATTGACCAAGAATAGCTTTCTGACCATGTCCAGCGCCGCCGCCATCATTGYGGTGTCGTTCGCCGTCTCGGCGCCGGTCCGCGCCGCCGACGACGCCGCGATCCAGAAGTGGATTGCGGAATTCCAGCCCTCGACGCTGTCGAAGGACGACCAGAAGAAGGAGCTGGAGTGGTTCGCCAAGGCTRCCGAGCCCTTCAAGGGCATGGAGATCAACGTCGTCTCCGAGACCATCACGACCCACGAATACGAATCGCAGACGCTGGCCAAGGCGTTCTCCGAGCTCACCGGCATCAAGCTCAAGCACGACATCATCCAGGAAGGTGACGTCGTCGAGAAGCTGCAGACCCAGATGCAGTCCGGCAAGAATGTCTATGACGGTTGGATCAACGATTCCGACCTGATCGGCACGCACTTCCGCTACGGTCAGACCATCGCGCTGTCGGACTACATGACCGGCGAGGGCAAGGACGTCACCGATCCGATGCTCGACGTCAACGACTTCATCGGCAAGTCGTTCGGCACGGCGCCGGACGGCAAGCTCTATCAGCTGCCCGACCAGCAGTTCGCCAACCTCTACTGGTTCCGCTACGACTGGTTCACCAACCCGGACTACAAGGCCAAGTTCAAGGCCAAGTATGGCTACGAGCTCGGCGTGCCCGTGAACTGGTCCGCCTATGAGGACATCGCCGAGTTCTTCACGAACGACATCAAGGAGATCAACGGCGTCAAGGTCTACGGCCATATGGACTATGGCAAGAAGGATCCCTCGCTCGGCTGGCGTTTCACCGACGCCTGGCTGTCGATGGCCGGTAACGGCGACAAGGGCATCCCGAACGGCCTGCCGGTCGACGAATGGGGCATCCGCATGGAAGGCTGCCGTCCGGTCGGCTCGTCGGTCGAGCGTGGCGGCGACACCAACGGTCCGGCTGCGGTCTACTCGATCACCAAGTACCTCGAGTGGATGAAGAAGTATGCCCCGCCGCAGGCCCAGGGCATGACCTTCTCCGAGTCGGGTCCGGTGCCGGCGCAGGGCAACATCGCCCAGCAGATGTTCTGGTACACCGCCTTCACCGCCGACATGGTGAAGCCCGGCATCGCCGTGATGAACGCGGACGGTACGCCGAAGTGGCGTATGGCTCCGTCGCCGCACGGCTCGTACTGGAAGGAAGGCATGAAGCTCGGCTACCAGGACGCCGGTTCGGCGACTCTCCTGAAGTCGACCCCGGCCGACCGCCGCAAGGCGGCCTGGCTCTACCTGCAGTTCATCGTCTCCAAGACGGTGTCGCTGAAGAAGAGCCATGTCGGTCTCACCTTCATCCGTGAATCCGACATCTGGGACAAGTCGTTCACCGAGCGTGCGCCGAAGCTCGGCGGCCTGATCGAGTTCTACCGCTCGCCCGCGCGCGTGCAGTGGACCCCGACCGGCAACAACGTGCCTGACTATCCGAAGCTCGCCCAGCTCTGGTGGCAGAACATCGGCGATGCGTCGTCCGGTACGAAGACGCCGCAAGCCGCGATGGACGCACTGGCCGCTGCTCAGGACTCCGTCATGGAGCGCCTAGAGAAGTCCGGCGTGCAGGGCGCCTGCGGTCCGAAGCTGCACAAGAAGGAGTCGGCCGAATACTGGTTCGCCAAGGCCCAGAAGGACGGCACCATCGCGCCGCAGCGCAAGCTCGCCAACGAGAAGCCGAAGGGCGAGACGGTTGACTACGACACGCTGATCAAGTCGTGGCCGGCCACCCCGCCCAAGCGCGCGGAAGTGAAGTAAGCCTCGCGCAGAGCGTCATCAAACACGAAAGGCCGGGAGCGATCCCGGCCTTTTTCTTTTGGCGAGTCAGGTGCGCTGCCTCCACCTCGTCATTGCGAGCGCAGCGAAGCAATCCAGACTGCCACCCGCGGAAAGATTCTGGATTGCTTCGCTGCGCTCGCAATGACGAGATTGTGGGACGGCCTTACCGCACTCACAACTGTCATCGCTCGCGAAGGCGGGCGATCCAGTACGCCGCGGCCTCTCGGATGAATCTCACTGCTGGTGGAATACTGGATGCCCCGCCGGAGCCTGTCATCGGGCTCGCCGAAGGCGAGACCCGTTGGCGGGGCATGACAGCTGTCGTGTGGTTGGTCCTTACTCCGCCGGCTCGGCCGCCAGCGTCGGGTAATCCGTGTAGCCCTTCGCGCTGCCGCCGTAGAACGTGGTCTTGTCCCAGTCGTTCAGCGCCGCGCCGGCCTTCAGCCGCTCGACGAGGTCGGGGTTGGAGATGAACGGCTTGCCGAACGCGATCAGATCGGCCGCGTTCGCGYCCAGCACCTTGGTCGCCAGATCGAAATCGTAGCCATTGTTGGCGACGTAGGCGCCGGAGAAGCGCTTGCGCAGGCCCGCATAGTCGAACGGGGCGATGTCGCGTGGGCCGCCGGTGGCGCCTTCGACCACGTGCAGATAGACCAGTTTGAGCGCGCTGAGACCGTCGACAATGTGATCGAACAGGGCTTGCGGATTGCTGTCGGCGAGGTCGTTGGCCGGCGTCACCGGCGAGATGCGGATGCCGGTGCGGTCTGCGCCCGCCTCGGCGGCAACCGCCCTGGAGACCTCCAGCATCAGCCGCGCGCGGTTCTCGATGGAGCCGCCATAGGCGTCGGTGCGCTTGTTGGCGCCGTCTCTTGCGAACTGGTCGAGCAGATAGCCGTTGGCGCCGTGAATCTCGACGCCGTCGAAGCCGGCCTCCAGCGCATTCTTCGTGGCGCGCTTGAAGTCGTCGATGATCCCAGGAATTTCGGAGAGTTCGAGCGCGCGCGGCTCGGAGACGTCGGCAAAGGTGCCGTTCACGAAGGTCTTGCCCTTGGCGCGGATCGCGCTCGGCGCCACCGGAGCTGCGCCATTCGCCTGGAGCGCGACATGCGAGATGCGGCCGACATGCCAGAGCTGGATGAAGATCTTGCCGCCGCGCTCATGGACCTTGTCGGTGACCTTGCGCCAGCCGGCGACCTGGTCTTTGGAGTAGATGCCGGGGGTGTCCTGGTAGCCCTGGCCCTGCTGGGAAACCTGGCTCGCTTCGGTGATCAGCAGGCCTGCGGACGCGCGCTGGCCGTAATAGTCGGCGGCGAGCGCACCGGGCGCGAACGTGCCGGGAACGGCGCGGTTGCGCGTCAGCGGCGCCATCACCAGGCGGTTGGCCAGCGTGATCGGGCCGAGCTTGTAGGTCTCAAACAACTTGGTCGAACGGCTCATGGGAATGCTTCCAGGCGGTGAGAGGTCCGGAACACTTGTGCATCGCGGCAATCAGCGCAAGGGAGGAGCCATACGGAAAGTGCAGGCGAGCTACGCGGCAAGGACCGCGTAGCATAATTCATGTGCAATTCGGGCCGCGGCGGCGGATTTGATCTCCCTGCCGCGCCCGCTTGATATCCGGGTTTTAGTTCGCGCCGAGGAAATCGCGCTTGCCGATCTCGACGCCGTTGTGGCGCAGAATGCCGTGCGCGGTCGTGGCGTGGAAATAGAAATTGGGCAGCGAGAACGCGCTGAGGAATTGCTGGCCCTTCATGGTGATGGATTTGTCGGGGCCGGCCGGGAAGGTGACGTCCTTGGCGTCGGCGCCCTCGAATTGCGCGGGCTTGAACGACTTCACGTAGTCGATCGTCTTGGCCAGCCGCTGCTTCAGTTCGGCAAAGCTGGTCTCGGTGTCGGGCGTCGAGGGCACCTCGCTGTGGGTCAGCCGTGCGCAGCCCTTGGCGGCGAAGTCGCTGACGAGTTGGATCTGCTTCGACAGCGGCAGCATATCGGGGAACAGGCGGGAGCCGAGCAGGACGCTCGGGTCGACCTTCTTGGCCGCGCAATGCGCCTCGGCTTTCGTGAGCAGGCCGGTGAGGCTGTGCAGCATCTGCAAATAGGCGGGGACGACGGCGTCGTAGAAGGACATGTGATGCTCGCTTGAATGGTGGGAAATCTCAGCAGAAAACCTGAGCCACTCACATGGGAACGTCATGGAAAAATGCAATCGCGAAAGCGGCTTGTGCGGTGCGAAAATTCTACAGCGCTCCACCCGCAGTGTCATCGCCCGCGAAGGCGGGCGATCCAGTACTCCGCGGCAAAAGTTGTGCATAGCAACTATCGCCGCGGCGTACTGGATGCCCCGGTCAAGCCGGGGCATGACGGAGTAAGGCTTAGCGCACCGTCGCCTGGGGCTGCGCC
>NZ_JBFUES010000590.1:0-4765 GCF_056403875.1 Bradyrhizobium sp. P2_E8 | reverse complement strand
ATATTTTGGTAGGCATGGATTGCCCCATGCCTAGCGTGTCTTGCCCGACGGGCAGCGCAAGGAGTTGTGGGTGCGTAGGGTGGATTAGCGAAGCGTAATCCACCACGTCTGCCGCCGCGGAGACTGAAGAGGTAGATTACGCCGCGGACCGCGCTACGCCAGCCGCGGGCTAATCCACCCTACGGACCTACGGCCTCACGGCCGCCGACACACCAGATCGATCTCGATCAGCGCGTCATAGGCTAGCCCGGTGACGCCGACGCAGGTGCGGGCCGGCAGCCGGCCGGGRGCAAAGTACGTGCGGTAGGTCTCGTTCATAGCCGTATAGTCTTCCTTGAAACGCGTGAGGTAGATCCGCGTCATCACGACGTGCTCGAGGCCGAGATCGAGACCTGAGAGGACCACCTTCAGGTTCTCCATGACGGCTCGCGTCTGGGCCACGATTCCCTCGGGCAGCACGCCCGGCGTTTGCGGCGTGTCCGGCATCTGGCCGGTGACGAAGACAAAGCCGTCGGTCTCAACGGCGTGGCTGAAGGGCGCGACCGGCTTCGGTCCGCCGCTGATCATGTGGAATTTCACCTGGATTGTCCTTGTTACGGTGCGCTCTCGAACAGGCGCTTGCTGAGGATGGCGTGTACCCCCCAATTGCCGTCAACGACCTGCGTGACGCCGAAATCGACAGCAGCCGACATCAGCGCGATCGCCTCGTCCTCGCTGAGACCCTTCACGTTCATCAGGAAGCGTCGCATCTTGCGGAAGGCATCCTTCATGGCAAGGTCGAGCGAGGATTTTGCGTAGACCTCGCTCTGCCCCTGCGCGCCGAACTCGGCGAGATAGTTGGGATGGCTGAAGCCGGTCAGCACCCAGTCGGTCGCGGTCTCGATCAGGGGATAGGAGAGATCGGCGAAAGGCTGGCCGGCAAGGTCGGCCTTCTTGTGCAGGATCACCTCGAAGGTGCCGGTCATCGAGCATTCGATCGCAGTGCCGCTCAACTCGCCGTCGCCCTGCGCCGCGTGGGGATCGCCGACCGACAGCAGCGCGCCGGGAACGGAGACCGGAAGAAAGACGGCCGCCCCCTTCCCCAGCCGCCAATTGTCCAGATTGCCGCCGAAATAGGACGGCGGCACGGAGTCGATGAAATCGACCTCGCGCGGCGCCACCGCGATCACGCCGAAATGCGGCCGCAAGGGAATGCGGATGCCGTCGAGCACCGCATGGCGGCGCTTCACGGCGCCGGGCACGACGGGAACGCCGGGATAATCGTAGGTGGGGTGCACGACGCCGAACGGATCGGTCTGCGGCTCCCAGCGATAGGAATACAGYGCGCGGGCATGCGGCGCATCGGCATCGTCGAAGATCTCGTAGATCGTCACCGCCTCGCGCGGCTTCGGTCCTGACAGGAACTCGTCGTAATGATAGCCCCACCAGGCCGCGACCGAGGAGCCGAACACGCGGCCCGCATGTTTCGGATGGCGGCTCGCGCGCGGCACGATGTCGAGGATCCGCACCTCCAGCACGTCGCCGGGCTGGGCATCCTTCACCGCAACGGGGCCGGTGCAGATGTGCACGCCGAAGCCCTCGCCGGCGCCGCGACCGAACACACTGGCGTCCATCGGGCCGGCGCCGCGACGATCCACGTTCTTCTTCTGCCTGGTCCAGCCGAACACGCTTTCGGCGGCGGCATCGCCCGCGATCATCAGCTCGGGGTCGTCGGAGGCGTGCTGGGTCAGCGTCTCGATGGTGATGGTATCGCCCGAGGCGATCTCGAGCTGCGGCGAGAGCGAGCGGCTGAAATAGCCCCAATGAACACGATTGGCCTCGATCGGTAGATGATGGTGCTTGCGTCCAGCCGTTCTCGGTTCATCGGAGGCTGCACGCAGCACATTGCTGCGCACCTCCGCACCCACCTGATGCGCGCGGAGCTGCGCCAGCGCCTCCTGCGGCCAGCCGCGCTGGCCGGTGATCCCGTGCTGCGACGTCGCGCGCTCCGCCTCCTGTTGGCGGAACTCGCGCGGCGGCAGGCCGAAGCGGTGGCGGAAGGCGCGGCTGAAATGCGCGGAATCGCCAAAGCCATAGGCGTAGGCGATCTCGGAGATCGAGCGATGCGCCTCCGTCGGATTGGACAGGTCGGCCCAGGCGCGCTGGAGCCGGCGCTCGCGGACGTAGTGGGTGAAATTGTCGCCGACCGTCTCGAACAGCTTCTGCAAGTAGCGCTCGGAAATCCCCTCGACCTGCGCAACGCGCGCGGGCACCAGCTCGGGATCGTCGAGCCGGCGTTCGATGGTTTGGCAGATCCGGTGTAGCAGCGCGGCCTGTGTCGCGCTCGATCCGGCATCGGATGTCGAGGCCGCCAGTTGATGCGCGAGCGTCAGCAGGAGATCGACGAGGCTCTGCGCGACCGCATTCCATTCGGCATCGCTCAGGGTGTCGAGCGTGCGCGCGGTCGCATCCAGCAAGCGCGAGAACACATCGGCAAAGCCGCTGGGCGGAACGACCCGGGGCTCGCCGAGCCGTGGCTTGCCCGAGAGGCGTCCGTGCAGCGCTTCCGAGGTCACCGACAACACGATGGCCCGCATGTCGCGCTGGAACACGATGCTCCAGTCCCCGCTGCGCGGCAGCAGCACGAGATGGCCRACGGGAACGATGCGGTGGCCGCGGGCGCTCTTGAGCACCATGCCGTCCTCAACCGGTATCAGCGCGATCGGAAGCTCTTCATTCGCTTGCGCGAGGGGCGCGATGCTTTGCGCGCCCGCGGCCATGCGCGTCAGCGCGACGCCCGAGGCCTGGCGATGTGACGCCGTTGCGTGCCCATCGAGGAAGGGATGGCCGGTCGCGGGTTGCAGGCCGACGGCAGCCAGCACGTCCCGCCATGCTTCGGGGCGGTCGTCTTGCGCATAGGACTCGCTTGTGAACGGCCGGAAGCTCATCGGATCGACCCAGACTGCCGTCGATCGAAGCAACCTCCGTGCCAGACGCACGCGATCCTCCGTCGCCGCGACGGGCCGCAGATGAGGTTCGTTGGTCACGCGTGCATCCTGAAAATCGGCTTACCTTCAACGTGTTAGAGCCTCGCCCCGGAATGACGAGGCGGAGAGGCTCAGTCGCACCGGAAGATGTTCTTGCGGATCGTGCCGTGCACGCCCCAATTGGCGTCGACCACCTGGGTGACGCCGAAATCGGCGCCGACAGACATCAGCGAGATCGCCTCGTCCTCACTGAGGCGATGCACCGTCATCAGGAACCGGCGCAGCTTGCGGAACGCATCGCGCATCGCACGGTCGAGACTACTGTGATTGGCAATCTCGGTTTGCGCGTCGGCGCCAAGCGCGGCGAGATAGTTCGGATAGGTGAAGCCGTAGAACGACCACGCCTGATCGGTCTCGAGCATGGGATGGTCGAGGCCTTCCAGACTGGTGCCGGCGAGATCGGCCTTCTTGTGCAGGATGAATTCGAAATCGCCGGTCAGCGAGGTCTCGATCGCGGTGCCCCCGAGCTCGCTGTCGCCCTGCGCGGCATGGGGATCACCGACCGAGAAATAGGCGCCGGGAACCGCAACCGGATAGAACATCCGCGCGCCCTTGCCGATGCGCCAGTCGTCGATGTTGCCGCCGGTGTAGCTCGGCGGGATCGAGCTGACGAAATCGGCTTCCGATGGCGCAAGGCCCATGGTGCCGAAATGCAATCGTGCGGGCACCTTCACGCTTGCGAGAATGTTCTCGCGCTTCTTGATGGTTGCGTGATCGACGCGGACGCCGGGATAGTCGATGGTTGGATGCACGATGCCGTCGGGGTCGGTCTGCGGCGTCCAGACGTAGTTGTAGACCGCCTTGGCGTAGGGCTCGCCCGACGTGTCGAGCTCGAAGATGGTGACGACCTCGCGCGGCTTCGGCTCCTCGATCAGATCGTGATAGTGAAAGCCCCAGTTCGCCGCGACGTTGGAGCCGAAGCAGCGGCCGGCATGGCAGGCGCTGCAGCTCGGCCGCGGCCGGACGTCGAGGATGCGAACCTCCAGGATGTCGCCGGGCTCGGCCCCCTCGATCGCGACCGGCCCGGTGAGGAGATGCACGCCGATCCCCTCGCCTGCGCCGCGGATGAAGGGACCTTCGACCGGACCCGAGCCGCGGCGCGCGACCGCCTTGTGCTCGCGCGTCCACTGGAACACGCTTTCGGCGCCGGGATCGCCCGCGATCATGCGCTCGTAATCGTCGTTGGCATGATGGGTCAGGGTCTCGATGGTGGCGCGATCGCCGGAGCGCAGCGTCAGGGCCGGAGCGACCTTCCTGGAGAAATAGCCCCAGTGGACGGTTCTCGGTGAAACCGGCAGCGTGAAATGCTTCATGAGGTGGCCTCTTCGGGGGTCTTGAACCTTGTGGCGACGGCGTTCATCGCACCGCCTCCGGAATCTTGTCGGCTTCCATCACGCTGAGGAAACGCGCGGTCAGCGGATTGCGGGGGTTGGTGAGAACCTCGTGCGCCGGCCCCTCCTCGATGATCGCGCCGCCGCTCAGGAAGGCGACGCGGTCGGCGACTTCATCGGCGAAGCGGATCTGGTGCGTCGAGATGATCATGGTGAGGCCGTCGTCGATGGCGAGCCGCCGGATCACCTCCAGCACCTCGCTGACGAGCTCGGGATCGAGCGCGGAGGTCGGCTCGTCCAGCAGCAGCACGCTCGGGTTCGGTGCAAGCGCGCGGGCGATGGCGACGCGCTGCTGCTGGCCGCCGGACAGATGCCGCGGCAGCGCATCGGCGCGATGCGACAGCCCGA
>NZ_JBFUES010000589.1:0-4771 GCF_056403875.1 Bradyrhizobium sp. P2_E8 | reverse complement strand
CTCATATCTTACCCATTCGTAAATTTCAGCCGCGCATCGCCGCGGCAAGTCCCGGATGGCATTGAATTACCCGTTTTCGGGCCGGCGACCTTGCGCTCGCTCAAAGTCCGAGCGCCGGATTGGGACGATGATGACGTTTAATCCTTGCTCCCTGGAGATAGGCCATGGCGTCGTTCGCGCTCGATCTCGTTCTCTGGTTCACCGGCGTTCGCGGCCATATTCCGCGCTTCGACGATTTTCGTCCCGTCCCCTCCGCGCCCCCGGTCGGCGCGGGCCATCTCGTGCGCGTGCTGACGATCATGGCCACCGTCTTTGCCGCGCTGTCGCTCGCGGTCTGGGGCACTGTCTGGATCGCGATACAGTTGCTCTAGTTCGGCGCATCCATACGTTCACGATCAACCGCAACCGAACATGCGAACGAGTTGCCGCTGGCGCAACCGATGCCGTGCCATGTGCCGTCGTGCCGCTCACATCGTCGATGCTGCCTTCGGCATACCTCCTGGGGAATTTCACGGAGGCGATTCCGGCCAAAGCTTGTCGCAGCGCAAACACGCTTGCCGTAACAGGCGCACACTGCATCCGTCATCAAAAACCTTTCAGATGAAGGATGCTTTACGATGTTCACCCGCAGAGCCGCATTGATCAGCGCCGCCGCGACCGCCCTGATGCTGGCGACCCCCGCCCTGGCTGCCGAGGATCTCAAACTGCCGCGTCAAAAGGTCGAGCTGGTCGCTCCGCCGTTCGTGCATGCGCACGAGCAGGCGACCAGGCAGGGCCCGAAGATCGTGGAGTTCAAGCTCACGATCGAGGAGAAGAAGGTCGTCATCGACGAGAAGGGCACCACCTTCCAGGCAATGACCTTCAACGGCTCGATGCCGGGCCCGCTGATGGTCGTGCATGAGGGCGACTACGTCGAAACGACGCTGATCAATCCCGCGACCAACACCATGCCGCACAACATCGACTTCCACTCCGCGACCGGCGCGCTCGGCGGCGGCGCGCTCACCCTGATCAATCCCGGCGAGCAGGTCGTGCTGCGCTGGAAGGCGACCAAGACCGGCGTGTTCGTCTATCACTGCGCGCCCGGCGGCCCGATGATCCCCTGGCACGTCGTCTCCGGCATGAACGGTGCCGTGATGGTGCTGCCGCGCGACGGACTGAACGACGGCAAGGGCCACGCGCTGAAATACGACAAGGTCTACTATATCGGCGAGCAGGACATGTATGTGCCGCGCGACGAGAAGGGCAATTTCAAGTCCTACGATTCGCCGGGCGAAGCCTTCACCGACACCGAAGAGGTGATGAAGAAGCTGATCCCGTCCCATGTCGTGTTCAACGGCAAGGCCGGCGCCCTCACCGGCAAGAATGCGCTCACCGCCAACGTCGGCGAGAACGTGCTGATCGTGCACTCGCAGGCCAATCGCGACAGCCGTCCGCATCTGATCGGCGGCCATGGCGACTATGTCTGGGAGACCGGCAAATTCGGCAATGCACCCGAGGTCGGGCTGGAGACCTGGTTCATCCGCGGCGGCTCGGCGGGAGCGGCGCTGTACAAGTTCATGCAGCCCGGCATCTACGCCTACGTCACGCACAATCTGATCGAGGCCGCCGACCTCGGCGCCACCGCGCACTTCAAGGTCGAAGGCAAGTGGAACGACGATCTGATGACCCAGGTGAAGGCGCCTGCGGAAATACCGGCCAACACCAACTAGACGCGACWAGGGGCCGGTGATCACCGGCCCCTTCTTCCTTTCGGGGAGACGACGATGCTGCTCGCATTCAAGCTGAAACTGCTACTGGCTTGCGCGGCCGGGCTCGCAGGGCCGATCGCGGTGGCGCCGCTGGTCTCGGACATGGCGGTCCGCGGCACGGCGGAGCCTGCGATCATCAAGATCGCGCCGGGCAGCCTGTCCTACCGCGAGGCCGGCGATTTCACGCGTGGCGGGCAGCAGGCGGAAGCGCCGCTACGCGCGATGCGGTTCACGAGGCCGCTGCACGTCATGCGGCATCAGGTTTCGTCATCCGACTACCAGCTTTGTGTGCAGGATGGCGCTTGCCGCGCGCTCGATCGCGACGTGGCGATCGCCACCGATCGCCCCGCGGTGCAGGTGAGCTGGCACGATGCGCAGGCCTATGCGGGCTGGCTCTCGCACAAGACCGGCAAGACGTGGCGCCTGCCGAGCGACGCGGAATGGGCGTTTGCGGCGGGCTCGCGATTCAAGGACGATGGCGCGCCGGTGGACGCGAACGATCCCTCGAAGCGCTGGATCAGCCGCTATGAGCGGGAATCCGAACGCGACCTCTCCGACACGACGGCCTATCCGTTCGGCAAGTTCGGCACGAACGAGCACGGCATCGAAGATCTCGCCGGCAACGTCTGGGAGTGGACCTCGACCTGTTTCGTGCGCTCGCGGACTGACGAGGCCGGCAATGCCGGCAAACCGACCGTGAATTGCGGCGTGCGTATCGCCGAGGGCGCGCACCGCGCCTATGTCACCGATTTCATCCGCGACGCCCGCGCCGGCGGCTGCGCGCAAGGCGTGCCGCCCGCCAATCTCGGCTTACGAGGAGCCGTCGTGGGTCGCGAGCGTGTCGGCGCGGTGGAGCAAGACGTGGGCGGCGAGGTCGTGATCGCGTAGCCCGCACGCACATGCCACACCCGCGGTGTCATCGCCCGACTTGATCGGGCGATCCAGTACTCCGATGCGCAGTGATAGAACCGAGAAACCGCAGCGTACTCGATGCCCCGCCGTCGCGGGGCATGACAGCGTCAAATGCGGCAACCAAGTTTGCTCAAATCGCGCGCGCAAACATGCGAAAGCCCGGCGCGCCGATGATCGCCTCGAAGGCGGGATCGCGCTTCTCATCGGCGAAGACAAAACCGGCCTTGGCGTAGGCGCGTTCTGCCGGCTCGTTGCCGATCAGGAACGATATCGTCGCCCGGGTAAATCCGGCCGTTCGCCCCTTATCCAGTGCGTGCGCGATCAGCGACTGCACGAGGCCACGACCGCCATAGGCGGGATCGGTCGCGACGTGCTCGATCATCCAATCGCCCTCGCCGCCCTGAACCCAGCAGGCGCGCGTGTAGGCGCCGCGGCGACGGATGGCTTCCAGCTCTGGCGCGGCAAGCCCGGTCGCGGCACCGGCCTCTTCGATGGCACGCCAGGCCGCAGGTCCCGTGCCGGCCGCCGGCAGTGCGCACAACGCGGCAGCAGGCTCGCCATCGACCTCGGCGATCAGGAATTGCGAGACATGCCACATCGACACCGCGTGCGCGGCCGTGATGCGCGCGATGAAATCGCGGCACTGCGCGTCTGGCCAGCCGAGCGCGATGTCGAACCAGCCGCGCGGCCGGTAGCCACGCTGCGATGACAGGATGGTTTGTGCGATGAAACCGGCGTCTTCGGGACGCGCAGACCGTATCGTCATGCGCGCCCCCGTTGCGACGACCTTACGTGTTCTTCAGCGCGACGCGGAATTCGGCTTCGGTCTTGGCCTTGACCTCGTCGAGCGTCACGCCGTCGGCGAGCTCGATCAGCGCCATGCCGCCGTCGCCGTGCTTGTCGATGGTGAAGACGGCAAGATCCGTGACGACCATGTCGACCACGCGCTCGCCGGTCAGCGGCAGATTGCACTTCTTCAGCAGCTTCGAGCCGTCCTTGGCCGAATGCTCCATCACCACGACGACGCGCTTGACGCCGGCGACGAGGTCCATCGCGCCGCCCATGCCCTTGACCATCTTGCCGGGAATCATCCAGTTGGCGAGATCGCCGTTCTGGGCCACCTGCATGGCGCCGAGGATCGACAGGTCCATGTGGCCGCCGCGGATCATGCCGAAGGAATCCGCGCTCGAGAAATACGAGGTCGAGGGCAGCTCGCTCACGGTCTGCTTGCCGGCATTGATGAGGTCGGCATCCACCTCGTCCTCATAGGGGAACGGTCCCATGCCGAGCATGCCGTTCTCGCTCTGGAGGCTGACATCGACCCCGTCGGGGATGAAGTTCGAGACCAGCGTCGGGATGCCGATGCCGAGATTGACGTAGTAGCCGTCACGCAGTTCCTTGGCGGCGCGCGCAGCCATCTGTTCACGGGTCCAGGCCATGTGAGTCTCCTGACGCTTAAGCGGCGGTGCGCGGGCGGGTGTTGCGGAATTCGATGCGCTTCTTGGCCGTGCCGACCTCGACGATGCGCTTCACGAAAATGCCGGGCGTGTGGATGTGGTCGGGATTGAGTTCACCGGCCGGAACCAGATGCTCGACCTCGGCCACCGTGATCTTGGCGGCGGTCGCCATCATCGGGTTAAAGTTGCGCGCGGTCTTGCGGTAGATGAGGTTRCCGGCGGTGTCGCCCTTCCAGGCGTGCACGATGGCGAGGTCGGCGAACAGGCCGCGCTCCATCAGGTACTTCTCGCCGTCGAATTCCTTCACTTCCTTGCCTTCGGCGATCAGCGTGCCGACGCCGGTCTTGGTGTAGAAGGCCGGGATCCCGGCGCCGCCGGCGCGGATGCGCTCGGCCAGCGTGCCCTGCGGGTTGAATTCGAGTTCCAGCTCGCCGGCGAGGAATTGCTGGGCGAACAGCTTGTTCTCGCCGACATAGGACGAGATCATCTTCTTGATCTGCCGGGTTTCCAGGAGGCGGCTGAGCCCGATGCCGTCGACGCCGGCATTGTTGGAGACGACCGTCAGCCCCTTGACGCCGGACTCCCGGATCGCGTCCGACAGCTCCTCGGCAATGCCGCAGAGGCCGAAGCCGCCCGACATGATCATCATGT
>NZ_JBFUES010000588.1:0-4775 GCF_056403875.1 Bradyrhizobium sp. P2_E8 | reverse complement strand
CGCTGGACATGGTGATCGTCGAGGTCACGACCGACGCGGGGCTGACCGGCTGGGGCGATGCCTTCGCCTATGTCTGCCCCCGCACCACGCGCAGCGCCGTCGAGGAGATGATCGCACCGCAGGCCCGCGGCCTGGAGGTTCCCGATGCCGCCGGCATTCCCGCGGTGATGGAGCAGATCCAGCGCAATCTGCATCTGTTCGGCCGCTACGGCATCACCATGTTCGCGATATCCGGGCTCGACATCGCGCTATGGGACCTCGCCGCCAAGATCAAGGGCGTGCCGGTGTACCGCCTGCTCGGCGAGACCAGGCGCCCGGCCATTCCGGCCTATGCGAGCCTGTTGCGGATCGGCTCGCCCGACAACATCGCCAGCGAATGCAGGAAGGCGCTCGCGCTCGGCTATGGCGCCATCAAGCTGCACGAGACCACGGCGCCGGCGGTCTTTGCCGCGCGCGAGGCGATCGGCCCGGGCATTCCGCTGATGGTGGACATGAACTGCCCGCTGTCAGGCGAGCAGGCGATCGCGTTCGCCGGGACATGCGCTGACGCGCAGCCGATGTTCCTGGAGGAGCCGGTCTGGCCGCCGGAGGATTTTGCCGCACTCGCCGAGGTCCGCCGCAAGGGCGGGCTCGGCGTCGCCGCCGGCGAGAACGCCTGCACGGAATATCAATTCCGCCAGATGATGAATGCGGGCGCGGTGAGCCATGCCCAGCCGTCGGTGATCAAGGTCGGCGGCATCACGGAATTTCTGAAGGTCGCGGCGCTCGCAGATGGGCTCGGCGTCAAGATCGTCCCGCACTCCCCGTATTTCGGCCCTGGCCTGCTGGCGACCCTGCATCTGTTGGCCGTGCGCGACGACGGGTTCGTCGAGATGTTTTACCTGAAGCGCGAGGCCTGCCTCTGGGGCGGCCGCGCCGATGTCGATGCCACCGGCCATGTCGCGGTGCCGACTGGAGCCGGGCTCGGCTATGAACCCGACCGCGGCGTGATGGAGCGATATCGCGTCGCGTGAGCGCGGCGCCTATTTCGACGCGTCCTTGGCCGGCAGCGCGTCCTGCTTCTTCTTCAAATCCTCCGCGATCTTCGTCTGCGCGGCCTGGAGATCGAGAAGCGTCTTCTGCAAGCCGGCGAGGCTCGTCTTCAACGCGTCGATCTGGCGATTGGCGGCATCCAGCTTCTGCTGGTGATCGAGGTTGAGCTTGGTGATCGTCTTCTGGAGGAAATCGACGTTGCTCTGGAGGCAGCTCGTGCGCCGCTCCATGGTCTTCTCGACGGTGCAGATCTCGATGCCGGGCACGTCCTGCGCGCGGATTGGCGCGATCGCCAGCGTCGCGAGCAGCAACATCACGACACAAGCGCTGGCGTTTCGAAACGGCATGCAGGTTCCTCGTCAAAAACGATCACGGCAATGTGCGCTTTTTGCGCGCAGCCGCCGAAGGCTACCACACTCGTACCGCATTCTCGCGTTGAGCTTGGCTCGTTCCCTCGGGACAGGGAGCATTGAACCGCACGCGGAAGAATTGGGCGCTCTTTCCGCGGCTTTGATTAGGGGAGATTTTTGGAATGGCAACGCGCGATAGACGTCTGGCGGAGTTCGACGGCGCTGGAGAACCGCCACCTGGCTTGCCGGTCGAAGTGCTGTGCGAGGATCACAGCGGAACGTATCAACTGCCGTTCGCCTGCCGCTATGTCGAGGGACGCTGGCAGAACCACGAGGCCGGCATCGCGGTCGAAGCGACCGTGATCGGCTGGCGCCTGCCACGCCTGAAGCACTCCGGCGTCGCCTGACGGCGGCTTTTGTTCCAAAATGCAACGGGGCCGCGCGCCGTCTTAACCTTCGGAACGCGGTTCGAACGAATCGCGTCCGAATCAGCCGAATGGTCTTGTCCACGCCTGTTCACGGCTACATGTCGATGCGGGTCTGTTCTCGCGCACAATATCTGCGAGACCTGCGGGCGGGCTCGGGCGTCGAGCTGGCGCCAAAGGTTAACGGTGGACAGGGCGTGGCTCGCACCACGGCCCCAGGCGGTCCCCGCCCCCGAAACAGGCAGGGCCGAGCCGGGCCTGCCTAATATTCGACCTCGAGCTCCTCGATCTCGGCCGGCTCTTCCTTCGCCGCCGCGATCCATTCCTTCATCTCGGGCATCGCCATGATGGTATCGGCGTAGGCCTTCAGAAGCGGCTCGAGCTTGACGTCATAGGTCACGAAGCGCGTCACCACGGGCGCGTACATCGCGTCCGCCATGGTGCGCCGCTCACCGAACAGGAACGGGCCGCCCGATTTCTCCAGGCAGTCGCGCCAGATGAACCAGACGCGGTCGATGTCGGCCTGCGCGCGCGACCAGATCTTGAAGCCGGGGAAGTGCCCCTTCAGATTGACCGGCAGCGAGGCGCGCAGCGTGGTGAAGCCGGAATGGATTTCGCCGCAAATCGAGCGGCAATGGGCGCGCTGGACGCGGTCATCCGGCAGCAGGCCGGCATCCGGCATCACCTCGTTGAGATATTCAGCGATCGCCAGCGTGTCCCAGACGGTGGCGCCCTCGTGGCGCAGGCACGGCACCAGGATCGACGACGACAGCAAGAGAATTTCGGCGCGCGCGGAGGCGTCGTCGGGCGCGGTCACGATCTCCTCGAAATCGAGCCCGGAAAATTTCGTCAGCAGCCAGCCACGCAGCGACCAGGACGAGTAGTTCTTGCTGCTGATGGTCAGTGTCGCCTTCGCCATATGGCCCCTTCCCTCACGCCTGAGACGGGCACCCCGCCCGGCCCGCTGGCGTGCCCACTACCTGTGCTTCCCATGTGTACACCTCGCTTGAAGAGCAAGCGATGTGCCAGTTTTCCAGGCGATTCGACTCAGGTTTGGCTTCGATATTGCATGGCACCATGGAACAGGTGGGCGCTTCAGTATGATGTCGATGTATTATCAAGCCTTTCAGAACCAGATGGACCTGACGGCGCCGTGGCGGGCGGGCGCCTCGTCTGCGCTCAGATTCCTCAACCTGGTGCCGCAGGGCGTGTCGGACCAGGTCGTCGGCCGGCTCTCGGCGGCGCTGGAGCTGATCTCACGCTCCACCCTCACCTACCATCGCCCGGCCTACGGCATCGACAGTGTCATGGTGGGCAATCGCGAGGTCGCCGTCACCGAGGAGATCGCCTACGCGACCCCGTTCGGCTCGCTGCTGCACTTCAGGAAGCAGGACGTTCCCGAGCAGCCGCGCATGCTGCTGGTGGCGCCGATGTCCGGCCATTTCGCGACGCTCTTGCGCGGCACCGTGAAGACGCTGCTCCAGGACCACGACGTCTACATCACCGACTGGCACAATCCGCGCGACATTCCGCGCAGCGAAGGCCGCTTCGGGCTCGACGACTACACCGATCACCTCATCGACTTCCTCGGCCAGCTCGGCCCGCGCCCGCATATGGTGGCGATCTGCCAGCCGTCGGTCTCGGCGCTCGCGGCCGCCGCCGTCATGTGCGAGGGCAACCATCCTTCCCGGCCGGCGACGCTGACGCTGATGGCAGGCCCGATCGACACGCGGATCCAGCCGACCAGGGTCAACGAGTTCGCCAAGAGCAGGCCGATCGACTGGTTCGAGCAGAACCTGATCAACTACGTGCCGGTGCAATGCCGCGGCGCACTGCGCAAGGTGTATCCCGGCTTCGTCCAGCTCACCGCCTTCGTCTCGATGAACCTCGAGCGGCATATCAAGCAGCACATGGACCTCGCCAACCACATCGCCAAGGGCGAGAAGGAGAAGGCGGCGACCATCAAGACCTTCTACGACGAATATTTCGCGGTGATGGATCTGCCGGCGGAATTCTACATCGAGACCGTGCGCGACGTGTTCCAGGAGCATCTGCTGCCGCAGGGCAAGCTGATGCATCGGGGACGGCCGGTGAACACCAAGGCCGTCAGCCGCATGGGGCTGATGACGGTCGAGGGCGAGAAGGACGACATCTGCTCGATCGGCCAGACGCTCGCCGCGCAAGACCTCTGCACCGGCGTGCGCGCCTATCGCCGCGTGCACCACATGCAGGCCGGCGTCGGCCATTACGGCGTGTTCTCCGGCAAGCGCTGGAACAACGAGATCTATCCGCTGCTGCGCGATTTCGTGCACGTGAATTCGTGAGGCGCACGCCGCGGCGCGCCAGGGCTGCTTTTCAAGCCCGTATCGAGCCGGGCCACGCGACGACTTGCCCTGACATCACAACGCGGTTGCGTCCGCTCTCCTTGGCGGCGTAGAGCGCCTTATCCGCAGCCGCAATCAACGACGTGCAATCCGCCTTGTCGCCGAACGACACCTGTGTGGCGCCGCCAATACTGAGGGTGACCTGCCTGGATGGCGGGTTGAGCGCGTGCAGGATGCCGAGGTCCTGAATGGCTTGCCGGATTCGCTCGCCGACCTGCTCGCATCCCCCCATGTCGGTATTTGGTAGCAGCAAGGTGAATTCCTCGCCACCATACCTGGCGGCTACGTCTGCCGGCCGTCGGGCCTGCTCGGCCAGGACCCCGGCGACCGAGCGGAGACATGCATCGCCCGCCTGATGCCCGTACTGATCGTTGAAACTCTTGAAATGATCGACGTCCATCAGCAACAGCGACAGAGGCGTTCCTTCGCGCCTGGCCCGGTCCCATTCCGCCTCCAGCCGCTCGTCGAAGTGTCTGCGGTTTGCCAAGGCCGTCAGGCCATCCGAACTGGCGAGAGCCGCCAGTCTATCCTCCCGATCCTTACGTTCGGTCATGTCGCGCGAGATCGCCACCACGCCGTTGATG
>NZ_JBFUES010000587.1:0-4777 GCF_056403875.1 Bradyrhizobium sp. P2_E8 | reverse complement strand
GTATTCAAGAAACCAAAGTCCGACATCGTAACCTCCTACAAGAGAGGCATACGTCTGCGGCTGGCTATCACGACACTCCGAATGTCTGGCGACCGTGCCGGCCGCATTCGGGCGTATGTCCTTCTCAAGGACGTGGGAACCGCCGCGGAACTTGCAAGAGTAGGGTCAGGAAATATTAGGGTCCGGCAACTCCCTTGAACCTCCCCTTGGCCGCGCTTGCCAAGTGCCGGGTCGGGCTCCTAGATCGGCAAGCAATACGCACTTCGGAAGGAGCTTGCATGGCGGCATCGGTACGCGACAACAAGGACAGGAGCCGCTTCGAGCTCGATATCGGCAGCGAGGTCGCCTTCGCCAGCTACCGGCTGACCCCGTCGGCGGTGATCATCACCCATACCGAGACGCCACGCGCGCTGCGCGGCCGCGGCATCGCTTCCGAGCTGGTCAAGGGCGCGCTGGACCTGATCCGCCGCGACGGCAGGAAGGTGATCGCCGGCTGCGGCTTCGTCGTCGACTATCTCGACAAGCATCCGGAGGATGCGGACCTCGTTGCCTGAACGCAAAAGGGCCCGCGATCCCGCGGGCCCTTGGTTGCGTCCGAACGATCGATCAGTGCTTGATCTCCGGCGGCAGCTTGCCGCCATTGGCGGCGAGCTTGGACATCACCTGCTTGTGCAGCCAGACGTTCATGCTCGCGGAGTCGTTCATGTCACCGGTGTAGCCGAGCTCCTTGGCGAGATCCTTGCGCGCGGCAAGGCTCGAATCGATGTCGAGCGCCTTCATGAGGTCGACGATCGAAGTGCGCCACTCGAGCTTCTCCTTCTGGGCTGCCACTAGCTTGTCGACRATGGCTGCGACGTCCACCGTTGCCATCGGCGCTGCGGCCGGTGCCGATCCGGCCGGCGCGGCGCTTGCGGGCGCGCTGCCCGACGGTGCGCTGCCTGCGGGTGCGGCGGAAGCCGGATGGCTACCGAAGATCGCGCCCATAATTTTCCCGAAAATGCTCATGTCTGCTCCCCGAAAAGGATCCCGTTGGAAGGCCTTGAGTGGCACTTATAGACGAAGTTTTTGCGTTGCGCCCGCGGAGTTCTGCGAACCGACAACCAGCATCAGCTTATCTGCGGCGAAATGACGACCGAATGACACCGTCGAAGTTGCGGTGCGGCATCGAATCTCACCCAGGCGTGAGGGACAGGACTCGGAATTGGGAGTACGCTTCCCGCTCAGTTCGCGATGCCGTCCGGAATTCGCGTCTGGTCGGGATCGCGATCATCCAAGAATAGCGGCCGCTTGCGCCGTTTGCCGGCGCCGGATTCGGCTGCATGGCAAGGGAGCTAGCGACCATGGCCACACTCTACCAGGGCAATGTCCCTACAATGGCCCCGCCCGCTAACGCGGCGGGACCAACCATCCGGACCATCCAACTGTCCGACCTGCATGACGCGCTGAGGCGCGGCTGGGAGGATTTCAAGGCAGTTCCGAGCCACGCCATCGTCCTGTGCGTGATCTACCCGGTGCTGGGCCTCGTGCTCGCCCGCGTGGTGATGGGCTATTCAGTGCTGCCGCTGCTGTTTCCACTCGCCGCTGRCTTCGCCTTGATCGGGCCCTTCGCGGCCTTGGGTCTCTATGAGCTCTCGAGCCGGCGCGAACGCTGTGAAGAGGCCAGCGCCTGGGATGCCATGGAGGTGCTGCGCTCGCCTTCGTTCGGTGCCATGCTCGGTCTCGGCACATTGCTGCTCGCCCTGTTCGTGACCTGGGTTGCAACCGCACAGGCGATCTATGTCGCAGCCTTCGGCTATGAGGGCGTGACCGGGATCTCGGATTTCATCACGCGCGTGCTAACCACCCGGCAGGGCTGGTGGCTGATCGTGGTCGGCTGCGGCACCGGATTCCTGTTCGCGCTCGCCGCGCTCTGCATCAGCGCCGTGTCGTTCCCCCTGATGCTCGACCGCCATGCCGGTGCGTTCGAGGCGATGGTCACCTCGCTGCGCGTTGTCGCCAGGAACCCGGTGCCGATGGCGGCCTGGGGCCTGATCGTGGCGGTGCTACTGGCGCTCGGCACGATCCCGGCGTTCGTCGGCCTCGCCGTGGTGATCCCCCTGCTCGGGCATTCCACCTGGCATCTGTACCGCAAGGTGATCGCATCCGATCCCGGTGCGCGGCCTGTGCCGCCTCCGCCGCATCGTCCGCGCAAGTCCGCCGCCGACTTCCCCGCCAACCTCTTCCCGTGGCGGAATCGGACGGACGCTTAACGATCGCGTGACATCCGATCCTGCCCGGCTCCGGGCAGGATCGGGCTCGTCATGCGCCTTGCTTTGGCCGCGGTTCCGACCGAGATTGCGCCCCGCCGGTCAGATCACTTCACGGAATCCATTTCATCTGATGACCCCGACGATTTCTCGTCTTGCTCTCGCAGCCTTAGCCCTCTCCGCGTCAATCCTATCCGCCGAACCTGCGCTCGCCGCCGTTGCCTGCGGTTCGGGCAATTTCGACGCATGGCTTGCGGACTTCAAAACCGACGCCGCGGCGAAAGGCATCTCGCAGCAGGCCATTGCCGCCGGTCTCGCCGGCGTGACGCTCGATCAGAGCGTGCTCAACCGCGACCGCTCGCAGAAGGTCTTCACCCAGACCTTCGAGGAGTTTTCCGGCCGCATGGTGCCGCCGCGCATGACGCGCGGCTCCAACATGATGAAGCAATACGGCTCGGTGCTGTCCCGCATCGAACAGACCTATGGCGTCCCAGGCGAGGTGCTGGTCGCGATCTGGGGTCTCGAGACCGATTTCGGCGTCAACACCGGCAAGTTCGCAACCATCCGTTCATTGGCGACGCTGGCCTATGACTGTCGGCGCGCCGAGCAGTTTCGCGGCGAACTGTTGGACGCGCTGCGCATCGTCCAGCGCGGCGATCTCGCACCCGCCGACATGAAGGGCGCCTGGGCGGGCGAGCTCGGCCAGACCCAGTTCATGCCCTCGTCCTGGATGAAATACGCCGTCGATTTCGACGGCAATGGCAAGCGCGATCTCCTGCACAACGCGCCCGACGTGCTCGCCTCCACCGCCAATTATCTCGCCGGCTATGGCTGGCAGCGCGGCAAGGATTGGCAGCCGGGCAGCCCGAATTTCGCGGTGCTGCAGCAGTGGAACAAGAGCGAGGTCTATTCCAAGACCGTCGCCTATTTCGCCACCCAGCTCGCGCGCGCCCCTTAAGATCCCGCGCACAAAAGCGTAGGGCCGATCGCCCGGCGACCGGCCCTCTCTTGAAGCGTTTACTTACCCATGGTGGCGTGCATCGCCTTGTTCAGATGCGCGCCGCACGCACCCATTTTGCCGTTGAGCAGCGAGTCCTGCGCAGCCGCGATCTCCTTCTGCGCCACGAACTTGCCGTCGCCGTCGGGCATGTTCTCGATCGCGGTCTCCGTCTTTTCCAGATTGGCCGAGCTGCAGCCGCCCATGGCGTGCTTGGCGGCCTGGGCCGGTGCGACGGCGAACGCGACGGCGGCAATGGCGATAACCCCGAGTAACTTCGTCATGATGTTACTTTCCTTCTCTTGTTCTTGGGACAGCCCCAGCGAGATTGCCGGAATCTGCGCCACGACTTTGCTGCCGACGCGGCAACTTGCCGCAATAAATTCCCCGCGAGAATTGCGTGATGTTGCGCGCCGCGCAGAGCCGCATGCGAAACTTCTGATTTTCATTACAACCTTGTAATCAAGTACTCACACCCTGGGCGTGTGTGCACCGCACCAACGACGACCGCGCCCGACTCCCGGCGATCGGCCCGCGATATCTGGCTTCGCCGCAAGCAACTTCAGTGGCCCTTCCTAAGCGAGCCGAGCGAATCTCCTCACGCCGACGAGCTCCCTCAGGCCGGCGGAACCCGTTCCATATTATGAATTTATATTCATTTCCAAATTTCCTGATTCATGCGATTTGCGCATGCGAGACTTGGGCTTACAAGCTGCCGCGTCGTCTTGCAGGTCGCGAGAATGCACCTTATTTCCATCACCATCGGAACCGCAGATTCTTTCATAAATCCGTGATTTCACGGGCTTTTATTGTGATCTGCAACATCTAACGCCCAGCTGTTGGGCGGGACTGCCAAGAGGTTAATCGCCCCTTACCGATGCTATGCGTTCTTCGCTTAGCTGCATCGCAACATCGGAACTTTCGCACTGCACCACTCTCACCTATATTCATTTCAACGATGAGGCCCGGGCAAGGGCTGAATCGAACTACAGGAGACTACCAATGCTGCTCTCGCTCATCCGCATGATCCAGGCTTTCCGGGACTATCAGCGCAATGTTGCCGAGCTGTCCCAGCTCAGCGATCGCGAACTGGCCGACATCGGCCTCGATCGCTCGGACATCCCGCGCGTTGCCGCCGGTCAGTATCAGGGCTGATATCGTTCAGCCCTTTACCGGACGAACCGATAGCGCCCGCCTCGTGCGGGCGTTGTCGTTCCTGAAGGCAGAAAACTCGATCTCGGCGATTCCACTGACCGCCGAAAAGCGCTACCTGTCCGCCCCATGACAGGACCCCATTCCAACATTGTGCACGTGATCGGCGCGGGCCTTGCCGGCTCGGAAGCCGCCTGGCAGGTCGCCAAATCCGGCGTGCCCGTGGTGCTGCACGAGATGCGGCCCGACCGCATGACCGAGGCGCACCGCACCGACGGGCTCGCCGAACTCGTCTGCTCCAATTCGTTCCGCTCGGACGACGCCGCCAACAATGCCGTCGGCCTGCTGCATGCGGAGATGCGCCGCCTCGGCTCGCTGATCA
>NZ_JBFUES010000586.1:0-4779 GCF_056403875.1 Bradyrhizobium sp. P2_E8 | reverse complement strand
GTGCATTGCCTGCCGCCTTCTCGTTTTCATCGAGTGTCGCACGGCCGCAACAGCAAAACCGAAGGGAACCCGCTAAAGTTAGGCCCGTCATTCCTGTGGGCTGGAATTTGCAATGAATCGCACGTTGATCTGCCTCGCCGCGCTGATCTGCACCGCGGCCGCTGCGCATGCTGCCGACTTGCCCGTGAAAGCGCCGAGCGCTGTCGTCACACCACCTCTCAGTTGGACCGGCTTTTATGCGGGCGCCCAGGGTGGCTATGAATGGAGCCGCGACCGCACCACCGAGTTTGCCCTCGGCGGCCCGCCGACCGGCTTCAGCCAGGATTTCAGGCCGAGCGGCGGCTTTGGCGGCGTGCATGTCGGCTACAATCATCAGTTTGACCGGCTGGTGCTCGGCATCGAGGGCGATGTGGATGTCGGCCGGGTCAGTGACGTTGTATCCCCTGGCTTCGGGCTGGTGTTCAGCGCTCGCAAGGATTGGGAAGCCTCGGTTCGCGGGCGGCTCGGCTTTTCACCGACGGAGCGCCTGCTGCTGTATGTCACA
The DNA here is from genome assembly GCF_056403875.1 of Bradyrhizobium sp. P2_E8. Taxonomy (NCBI): domain Bacteria; kingdom Pseudomonadati; phylum Pseudomonadota; class Alphaproteobacteria; order Hyphomicrobiales; family Nitrobacteraceae; genus Bradyrhizobium; species Bradyrhizobium sp. P2_E8. The sequence continues at coordinate 4,235 of NZ_JBFUES010000586.1, read as the reverse complement.
GGCGGTGTCGCGTTCACCGAGCTGAAGTACCACTGGAATGCGGATGATCCCGTGGCAATCCCGTCCGTGGACGCCAATATTGCGAAGACCGGATGGACCGTGGGCGCCGGTGGCGAGGCGGCGCTGACCGATCGCGTCACGGCACGGCTGGAATATCGCTACAGCGATTTCGGCACCACGCGCTTTGATTGGCCCGCTGTCCTCGGATCTTACGAGCAGCATCCGCGCTTTCAGTCCGTGCGCGGCGGCGTGAGCGTCAGGTTCTAGCCAGCCGCGCGGCCGGTACGATATTCGTCACGCGGAATTCGACGCCGTCGGCTGGCTGCCGCCGCCGGAGCGGGGGATGGCGGCATGCCGCCAGTGCAGTGCTCAGGCTGCGAAAATGGTGTATCCGCAGGGAGCGCGGCCGCGGCCGAACCTCAGCGCTCGGGCCGCCGCGCCAAGATCCAGTTCCCCGGAGGAAATCGACATGTCGGCCCTGCCGCTCTCAGGCATCAAGATCCTTGACCTCACCCGCGTGCTGGCTGGGCCCCTGTCGGCCCAGATGCTGGGCGATCTCGGCGCGGAGGTGATCAAGATCGAGCGGCCGGGCACCGGCGACGACGCGCGCGCCTTCGGCCCGCCTTATCTGACCGACCCCGACGGCAAGGCGAACAACAACAACTCGTTTTACCTCTGCGCCAACCGCAACAAGAAGTCGGTCACGGTCAACATCGCCAAGCCCGAGGGGCAGGCGATCATCCGCGAGCTCGCCAAGGACGTCGACGTCTTCATGGAGAACTACAAGGTCGGCGATCTCAAGCGCTACGGCCTCGACTACGAGACCATCAAGGCAATCAACCCCGGCATCATCTATTGCTCGGTGACCGGCTTCGGCCAGACCGGACCTTACGCGCCGCGCGCCGGTTATGACGCCATCCTGCAGGCGATGGGCGGCCTGATGAGCGTCACCGGCCATATCGACGGCGAGCCGGGCGAGGGCCCGATGAAGGTCGGCCCGTCGATCGTCGACTACATGACCGGCATGAATTCCTCGATCGGCATTCTCTCGGCGCTCTATCATCGCGACGCCAATGGCGGCGTCGGACAGCATCTCGACGTCTGCCTGCTCGACACCGTGATTGCCTCGCTCAGCCACTGGCTCCAGATCTACCTCGTCAACGGCAAGACGCCGCCGCGCCGCGGCACCTGGGGCAATGGTGGCATGCCGGCCGGCGTGTTCCGCTGCACCGACGGCGAACTGATGCTGGTGGTCGGCAATGACGGCCAGTTCCAGCGTACCTGCGCCGTGCTCGGCGCGCCCGAGCTCGCCAGCGACAAGCGCTTCATCAAGAACAACGACCGCGTCGTGCACGGCAAGGAGATCATGGCGATCTTCGCCGGCCTGTTCCTGAAGCAGCCGGTGGCCTACTGGCTGGACAAGCTGGAGGAGGCCGGCGTGCCGTCAGGTCCGATCAACAATTTCGAGCAGGTGTTTTCGGATCCTCACGTCCAGTCGCGTGGCATGCGGGTGAAGACCGAGCATAAGTTCGAGCCGGAGCTGTCGCTGATCCGCAACGCGCTGACCTTCTCGGAGACCCCGATCGAGAATTACCGCGCCCCGCCGCTGCTCGGCGAGCACACCCAGGAGGTGCTCGGCGGCAAGCTCGGCTATGATGCGGGGAAGATCGAGACGCTGAAGCAGCAGGGTATCATCTGACCTTTTTCCTTCTCGGCCTCTCCCCGCGTGCGAGGAGAGGCCGGAACTCAAGCGGGGGCGGGGGCGCAGCTGCTCTGCGTGCTGGCAACGACCAATGCCGAGCTGGTCGCGCATGCGGGCATCCTGAAGAGCCTGGGTGGGAGCGTCGCGACTGCGAATGAGGCGCGCGCGATGCTCGGCCTTGCCTGAGGCTTGCGCGCAATCCCCAGATAAACCCGGTCCGTACTCACACAGGCTTCCGCTTCGCGCCCGACTCTGATTCGATCTCCCTGCGAGTTCCGGGAGGGAAGTGCATGTCCTATACGATCGGGTTTCAGTCCAAGAACCAGAAATCAGTTCTGGCGACCGAGGCGGCAACCGCCAATCAGGCCGTCGCCATCATTGCCGCGCTGCGGCAAAGCGCCGACGAAATCAAGTTCATCCGCTCGCCGCAGGAAGGCGAAATGGGTATCGAGATGCTGCTGCTGCTCGCCAAGGAAGAGGCCGAGGAGATGCCGCAGCGGAGCTGATCCCGACGGCCACACTTCGATCAGAAGCGAAACATGCCGGCCGCAACATAATGTAGCAAGGCACCAGTCTCGCGCGAACCGAAGGTGGCCGCCATGAAACGCGAAGCGCTCCGCGTCGAACCGATCTCGTCCTATCTCGACCGCTGGAAGGCGCCGACCTCGCCGGTGACGCGCGCCGGCAACATGATCTTCGTCGCCGGTCTGCCGCCATTCGATCCCGCCACGGGCGAGCTCGCGGAGATGCCGATCGAGCGGCAGAGCGAGATCATCATGGACCAGATGAGGCTGTGCCTGGAAACCGCGGGCGCGGGCCTCGACAACGTCATGAAGTGCAACGTCTACTGCACCTCGACGAAGCACTTCGCCGCGTTCAACGCGGTCTATGCCCGCTATTTCCCGGTCGATCCGCCAGCGCGGATCTTCGTCTGCACGCCGGAATGGTTCGGCCCCTTCGACGTCGAGATCGACTGCATCGCGATGATGTGAGGTCGGCGATCGACGCGAGAGCCGTTGGCCGCTCACCACGCCGGTCTTGCCGCCGCGCGAATGTCGGAAGGCGTGGCGCCGAAGTGGCGGCGGAAGGCGCGGTTGAAATAGGAGACGTCGCCGAACCCGCTTTCGTGCGCGATCTGGGTGATGTTGAGTTGAGCGTGGCGCCGGTCGATCAGCATGCGCCGTGCTTTCGCCAGCCGCTCGGCCAGCACGTAGGCGGAGAATGACGAGCCGCTCAGTTCGAACAGCTTTCTCACGTAGCGCGGCGAGATGCCGTGGCGCGCGGCGATCATCTCGGTCGATAGATCGCTGCGGCTGAGCGCGTGGAGAATGTCCGATTTGATGCTGGCAAGCCGCGCCGCCGTGGCACTGCGCTGCCGCGCGAACTCGGCGTGGTCGCCACTCGCGCCGAGTGTGAGCGCCGCGAGATCGAGGATATGGTTGGCCACGGGTTGCATCAGCGCCGGCTCGCCGAGGGCGTCGTCGTTGCGGACGACGTCGACATAGCGGGTCAGGAGATTCAGGGCTGCACTGTTGGGCGGAATGCTGCCGAAGGAGGCCGCATAGTTCGGGGCCAATGCGGCCAGGGCCGGCTGCTCAAATGCTAGCCTGATGAAGTTGCCCTCCGTGAGTAGCGTGGTCGTTGAAGGTGCCTGCATCGTGAGCGCCACGGCACCGCCGACACCGCCGATCAATTCCTGGCCGAACTGGGTGAACGAAGCAGCGCCGCTGCGCAGCAGGGCGATCACCACAACGTTCCCGGCGCGCGACGCCATCTCTTTCGAGAGGCGATAATGCGCTGGCGAATGTGAGCCGGCCGCGATGCTGATATTGGGCAACAGGTTGAAGGTCACGTTCGCATGGAAGGGCGCGTCGCCGAGCGGCTCCATATCGGCATTGGTCACGCTGCGCCCGAAGATCTCGCGCCACCTGTCGATTCGCTTCTCTTCGGGAAAGTCACGGGTAGATATCTGCGCTCGAAATGATCCGGTATCCTGCATCTGTCCCCTGCGAAATGGTGGCCACCACCTCCTTAAGACGCAGGCTCTCGCCAGCGCGTTCAATTCGATCCGCCCGTGGCTGCTGGACAACCGGTACAGCGTGCGACCGTTCGGCGGAACCTGTTCCGCATGGTCCTCCCGGCGTTCCGTCTGAGACAATCGCGGTCCGTAGGATGGTGGTGCAAGTGTCACAACCGGCCGAGAAACCACCGCTGTGCCGTATGGGCCGATGTCCCGTTCCGGCTGCGCCAAGACAGTTGCGCCTCGTCAGGCCAGTTTGCAAGCGACGGCTGCTTCGGCCGCAAGACTTGGGAATGACGGATGACATCGACGAATGGCGCGGCGCGGATGACGACTATGAACTTGCCGGTATCCCGGGCGAAGGCGCGCCCCGAACGATCATTGACGCTGGCCGCGCCATTCGTGCTGTCGCTGACCACGGTGGTTGCGATGCCGGCGGGGCCGGCGGTTGCCGCGTGCGTCCAATCCGGCAGCACCGTCACCTGTAGCGGTGCGACCAATACCGGCTTCGGC
>NZ_JBFUES010000585.1:0-4787 GCF_056403875.1 Bradyrhizobium sp. P2_E8 | reverse complement strand
GACGATGCCGAGCACGGTGGAGCGCACCGTCTCGGGCACCGCGCGCGCCGCCACCGACATCGCGATCGCCGCCGCCGTGCAGGCCAGCGACGTCCCGATCAGCACGCCGGCGCCAATCATGATGCTGACGAGCCCGTTCGCGGTCGCCATCAGGATCAGGCCCACGATGTACATCAGCGCGCCCACGATCATGATCGGGCGGAAGCCGTAGCGCACCGTCATCGCGCCGGCGAGCGGCTGGAGGAAGCCCCAGGCGAGGTTCTGCACGGCCAGCGCCAGCGTGAAATCCGAGATCGAAATGTGGATGTCATGTGTCAAAGGCTGCATGAAGATCCCGAGGCTCTGCCGCAGCCCCATGCTCAGCGTCAGCATGATCGAGGCGCCGATCAGGATGGGCAATGTCGGACGCAGGACCTGCAACAGGGGCATGTTCTTCTCCCTCGTCGGCGCGGCGCGCGCACCGGCGTCTGCAATATCAGTTGATTTTGGTTACACAGACCTGTGTACTTAGGCTATGAAAGGTCCAGGCTGTCAAGCGAACAGGACGCGCGCCGTTGCATGGCTCCCCCGCCGACCAAACAGACGATGAAAGAGCGGATCCTCGAGACCGCCGACAAGCTGTTCTATCTGCAAGGCATTCGCGCCATCGGCGTCGACACCATCGCGGCCGAGATCGGCATCTCCAAGCGCACGCTCTACAACCACTTCCCCTCCAAGGACGCGCTGATCGCGGCTTACCTCGAGCGCCGGTTCGTGCAGCCGCGTCCGTCCGACAAGCGGCCGGCCGAGCAGATCCTCGCCACCTTCGATTCGCTGGAGCGGCGCTTTGCGGCCAAGGATTTTCGCGGCTGCCCGTTCGTGAATGCGGTCGCTGAGCTCGGCCCGGCGGACCGCGCCGTGAAGAAGATCGCAATCGCCTTCAAGGAAAGCCGCCGCGTCTGGTTTCGCGAGCGGCTCAACGAGCTCGGCGTCACGGAGGCTGATGCACTCGCCACCCAGCTCGTGCTGCTCGTCGACGGCTCCATCGCCCAGGACCTCGTGCGCGACGACCCCGCGATGGCGCGCGCCGCGAAGGAAGCGGCGAAGGTGCTGCTGCGGAATGCTGGGGTGGATGTGGGGGATGGTGCGAAGACGGCGGTGAAACGAGGCAAGCACGCGCAACACTAACCGGTGTCGCCGTACCACACGGTGTCATCACCCGCCTTGTGCGCAATTGCGCACTGGAGGGGTTGATCCAGTATTCCAGAGACGATGAAGAGGCGCCGCGGCGTACTGGATTCCCCGCCGGAGCCCGTTATCGGGCTCGCCGAAGGCGAGACCAGGTGGCGGGGAATGACAGCAGAGCTAGTAGAACCAGCGCGCGATCGTACCGAAAAGCTCCTGATTTGCCCGACGAGTCAAATAGGTCTGCTAATTGGTTCACTGCGAAGCTTTTGCAACAAAATCCGCCTCGGGCGGACATGACACCATTAAACTCTAAAATTATCCCAAGCGTTCATCACAGTTCATTGGACTGCGGCCCGCGGCGGATGGTTACCCTCAGAGGTTTCCAGAACAGTKTCCTTGCCACTGACCTGCCTTGTCACGAGCCTGTTGCGGACCTTTTCCATCACGGCGCTCGCCGCGGCCGGGAGCTGCATGCCCTTCAAGGTCACCAGACAGGCCTCGCGCTCCAGCCGGAGCCAGGGCTGTTCAAGCGGGACAATCCCCGCCGTGTCGATCCCTGACAGCGCACTGCGCGCAAGAATGGTCACGAGGTTGGTTCGGCGCAGAAACGCGAAGGTTATGAAAAGCGAGCTCGTCAGGATATGAGCCGCAGGTAACTCTTCACCCTTGCTCACGTACACGTGGTTCAACTCGTCCTGCAGATTGGTACTCATCCGCGGGAGCAACCACCTGTATTGGGCGAGTTCTTTGAAGGATTGCGGCGGTCGAAGCTGGAGCGGGTGGTCACTGCGGGTGACGATGACCAGGTCGTCGACCAGCAAACGGTTGTAGGCCAGCGCGGAATCCAGGCTGGCCCGGGTATGGTCCGACTTGACCCAGCCCAGGAGGGCACAGTCGATCTCACGCGTCTTGATCCATTCGTAGAGTTCGTCCGTGGTGCCCTCGCGGATGGTGTAGCGGACATTGGGCTGCTTCTCGGCCAGCTCGGCAATCGCCTCGGGAAGGATCTGTGTCAGGAACGACGGGCCCGCGCCGATACGGACGTGACCGGAAAGGCCGGCCCGCATGTCGGTCATCAGCTGTTCGGCTTCATCCATCCGATAGATGATCGATTCCGCGCGACTTCTCAGCGCGATGCCCGCATCCGTCAGGGCTATTCCACGGCCTTTCCGGACATAGAGCTGAACGCTCAGCTGCTGCTGCAGCCGTGCCATCATTTTGGACAGGGCGGGTTGAGAAATGCACAATGTTTCAGCGGCTTGAGAAAGATTCAGATGGTTCGCCACCACCAGGAAGTACCGCAGCTGCTGCAACTCCACTCTATAGCCTTTCGGTTATAGTTATTTGCGTCGGCGGCCATTGTTGCATGGGGTCGATCTCGCTCCAATAGACGGATGCCTGAAAGGCGGCGGCGGTTCGCCGGAGCGCGATCGAATTGTGACATTTGGCAACGGGAACGACGATGTTGAACGTGAATAGGCGCACATTCCTGCGCGGCGGAACCTCGCTGCTGGCATTCTCCGGGACGGTAGTGTCGAGGCCGGCGCGCGCCCAGTCGACCGGCAATCCGGTTCGCGGCGGGATCCTGGTGATCGCCCAGGATGCCAATCCTCCAAGCCTCGACCCGCACAAATCGGCGGCGTTCGCGACGACCAACATCACCGAACAGATCTACGGCTGTCTGCTGCGCTGGGATGACAGCGGCACCAAGGTCGAACCGGACCTGGCCGCCTCCTACGAGATGGTCGACGATCTGACCTACCGCTTCACGCTGCGTGACGGTGTGAAATTCCACAACGGTCAGACGCTGACCAGCGCGGATGTGAAGTTCACCTTTGACCGGATCGCAAACCCGGACACCGCGTCGCCGTGGAAGTCGCTCTTTGCCGCCATCCAGTCGGTCGAAACTCCGGACGCGCGCAGCGTCATCTTCCATTTGTCCGCGCCCTTCTCGCCCCTGCTGAACTACCTGGCGACGGTGAAATATTCGGCCATCGTCTCGCAGGCCGACGTGACCCAGCGTGGCGACCTGATCTCCGGCGGGGCCGGGACCGGCCCGTTCAAGTTCGGGAGCTTCGTCTCCAATTCGGTGCTGAAGCTGTCGCGCAACGAGGACTACTACGAACCCGGCCTGCCCTACCTGGACGGGCTGGAGTACCGCATCATTCCGGATGAAGGCAGCCGGGTGGCCTCCCTGCGCAGCGGATCGGCGGCGCTGACTTGGCTCAACACGCCGGAAGTGGTCGACCAGCTGGCAAAAACCAGAGGGTTCGTCACGCCCAAGCAGCAGGACAACAATGCTGTGCTGCTGATGGAGCTCGACCAGCGGGTGCCGCCCTTCAACGATGTCCGGGTCCGCCGCGCCTTCAGTCTGGCGATCGACCGCCAGCAGATCGCCGATATCGTCTGGCGCGGGCGGGCCGTACTTTCGGCGGCGATCCCGCCGGCGCAGGCGCCCTATGCGGTCCCAAGCGCCGAGGTTCTGGCACTGCCCTACCAGACCCCGGATCTGACGCAGGCCAAGGCACTGATGGCAGAGGCCGGCCATGCGAGCGGGTTCGACACCGTCTTCGCGGTCTCTCCGCAGACCTCCAGCGACGTGGCGGTCGCACAGATCGTGCAGCAGCAGGTGGCGCGGATCGGCATCCGCATCAAGATCGAGCAGAAAGACTGGGGCAGCCTGGTCAAGGATTTCCAGGGCACGCTGAGCCCGATCAGCATGGCCGACCTGGCACCGGCACCCGACGCGGAGTCGAATCTGAGGATCCGGTTCGCCTCCGCGTCGAGCGTCAACCCCGGCAAGACCAAGGATCCGGAGATCGACGCACTCTTCACCGAGGGACGGGCGACCACCGATGTCGCCAAGCGGGTCGCGATCTACCGTGAGATGCAGCACCGCATCGCCGATCAGGCCTATGCGCTGTTCCCCGCCGCGATCCCGCTGCAGTTCGAGATTTGGAGCGAGAAGCTGCACGGCTACCACACAACTCCCTGCGCACAGCGCGTGTTGCTGCGTCAGGCCTGGCTCGCCTCCGGCATGCGATCGAGAGTCCCATGATGTTCGCCCATTTTCTGCGCCGCCTGGCTTTGCTGGTGCCCGTCCTGATCGGGATGTCGGTGGTCAGCTTCTCGCTCGTCCATCTCATTCCTGGCGATGTCGTGAGCGTCATCGCCGGGGGCGAGATTGCCTCGGATTCCGAAGAGGCGCGGAACATCCGCCGCAGCCTCAACCTCGACCAGCCCCTGGCCGTGCAATATTTCACCTGGATCGACGGGGTGGTGCACGGCAATCTTGGCAAATCGCTGGTGCATAACGTGCCGGTCGCGGACGAGATTCTGGCGCATCTGCCGGTGACCCTGGCGCTGACGCTGATGTCGCTGGTCATCTCTGTCGTGATCGGTCTTCCCGCCGGCGTACTCGCCGCCGCGCGACGGGGGCGAAGCTCGGACGCCGCGCTGCGGATCGTCTCGCTGGCCGGGATGGCGGTACCCACCTTCGTGGCCAGCGTCACCGCCGTCCTGTTCTTCTCGCTGTATCTGCCGTCGGTGCAGCTTTTCAGCAGCATTGATTTCCAGACTGATTTCTGGGGGGCCGTCGAGGGGCTCCTGCTTCCCTCCGC
>NZ_JBFUES010000584.1:0-4793 GCF_056403875.1 Bradyrhizobium sp. P2_E8 | reverse complement strand
GTCTTGGCGGTGCCTATCGAAGTCGGTAGCGGCGCGCTGTTGATTGCCGGCTACCGGACACGCTCTGCTGCGGCTGTGCTGGCGCTATTTACGTTGGCCACAGCCCTGATCTTCCATCGCAACCTGGCCGATCCGGCCCAGCTTCCCCATTTCATGAAGAACTTGCTGATCATCGGCGGCCTGCTGCAAATCGTCGGCTTCGGTACCGGTGATGAAACGACAGCACCCGAAATCCACCGAAGGTCCTGACACGATGACTGGCCGGTGGGTCAGCAATAGGCGTTCGCGCGTCATGAAAAGGGATATGTCGAATGGCGCATAGAATTCGCAATTCCGCGCGGAGTGCCACCTTGAATGCTGCAAGCCTCGCTTGTTGGTTCGCCGACCTTGATCCATCTTCGGCGCAGGTCTCGAGCATTGCCGCGCGAAATCCGACGGCAAGACGCAACTGGTGGAGGCCATGTTGCCCGAAGCTTCGCGAGAGCCATCGCGCGAGAGGAATCTGGCATTCAGGTGCACTTCAATTGACTAAAGAAGAGCGCGCTGTCTTCGAACTGGGATTGGCAGGCCGAGCTGCAAATGCTCCGCCGAGTACCAGCCCAGGCTTTTTGATTTGGCCCCTCGGCAAATAAGGCAAGCAATCATGTCAGTTTCACCCAACAGAATCGCGCTCTTCATCGACGGCGCCAATCTTTATGCAACCGCGAAAACGCTCGGCTTCGACATCGATTACAAGCGACTCCTGAAAGAATTCCAGGGCCGGGGGACCTTGGTACGCGCGCTCTATTACACCGCGATTGTCGAAGATCAGGAATATTCGTCGATTCGTCCGTTGCTCGACTGGCTCGACTACAACGGCTACACCGTCGTCACCAAGGCGACGAAGGAATTCATCGATGCCGGCGGCCGTCGCAAAGTGAAGGGGAATATGGACATCGAACTCGCGGTCGATGCTATGGAACTCGCCCAGCATGTCGACCAGATCGTACTGTTCTCCGGCGACGGGGATTTCCGTTCCCTGGTCGAGGCGGTCCAGCGCCGCGGCGTCCGGGTGACGGTGATTTCCACGATTTCGAGCCAACCGCCGATGATCGCCGACGAGTTGCGCCGCCAAGCCGACGTCTTCACCGACCTGGTCGAACTGCAGTTCAAGCTCGGCCGCGACCCCTCCGAGGGTCCGGCTCCACGCGAGCCGCGTCAACACGCTCCGCAATTCTCGCAGCGCGCCATGGAGACGGGGGGATAACTACGGCGCCGCGAACGGGAACGAGTACGGCGCGGCGTTCCGGTGTTGTTTTCCGCGCAAGCGACGCTTGCAACGTCCCCGTTTCGTATTTTCATGGCCTCCGATATGCGACTGCATTGAGTTCGGTGCAGCAACAGCTTCCAGACTCAGCGGATTTCAACTCATCCGCAGGTTCAATCCCGATCGGATTGTCAACTGCGTATCTTTGGTTTTCTAAGTGATGGCGGCTCGGCACGAAACGGCTACGACGTTTCCTTCTGCGCTACTGCCGGTGACGTTATGCATCAGATCTTCAGAAATTTCATCGATGGCTTGTCCAGCGCTCTAGATCCTAACGGGTTTCGCGATGCCATGGCGCAAGCAGCAGCCGCCCTCGATCTGTGCTGTTTCGCGTACCTCTCCATGCCGGATAAAACAGGAGGCACGGCAGGGTTGATATCAAATTATCCATCAGCTTGGACAACCCATTATTTGCAAAGCCATTACGAACGCTTTGACCCCGTGATCATTCAAGCACTCAACCATCCCTAACCTTTCGAATGGGGGCTCGGAGTCGGATCATTGGCACCTTCCAAATCGCAAGAATTGTTCGAGGAGGCCGCAAGGTTCGGTATTCGCTACGGATTCACKATTCCGATTCACAACAACAGCGGCCCAGTTGCAGCGGTGACATTCGCCGCCGACGAGCGGCGACCGCAGTTCGAACGAACTATCGGTGAGCACGCACGCGTGTTGCAGCTCATGGCACTGTATTTTCATGCGCACGCCCAGCGGGGGATTAGCAACAATCAACTCATCGCCGCCTCGTCGCTATCACCCCGCGAGGCCGAATGTCTCGAATGGGCTGCTCAAGGTAAATCCGCCTGGGAGATCGAACTATTCTCGGAATTTCTCGGCACACGGTCGCCACTTACCTCGAAAACGCAAAAACGAAATTTGGCGTACGGACAATCGTGCAGGCGGTGGCCCTCGCTACGGCATCCAAATTGATTAGACAACACCCCATCCGCTCAGTCACCTCCCTTAGTTGCGGGAGGTGACTCATTCACGTTGCTCGCCTTCAATGGAGACAGATCATCCCAGAGCGGAGGCGGTCCATGATGCAACTCATTACAGCTGAGTACTACAGCAATCTGATTGACGCAGTTACGGAAATGCATCGCTTGCGTTACCGCGTATTTAAGGAACGCCTCGATTGGGACGTCCAATTCAGTGGCGATATGGAGATTGACGAATTCGACGCACTTCACCCTGCGTATTTGATCCAGCGAGCACGCGACAACCGCGTGCAAGGCTGTGTACGTCTACTGCCTTCGACCGGCCCTACCATGCTGCGCGATACTTTCCCCTTACTGTTGGACGGAGCACCCGCTCCCACTAGTCCGGCCATCTGGGAGAGCAGCCGCTTTGCGCTCGATCTTCATCATGACACGCCTAAGGCAACTCACGGTCTAGCAACCGCTACCTACGAACTGTTCGCGGGCATGATCGAGTTCGGCCTGTCGCGGCAGCTCACCGAAATTGTGACTGTCACCGATGCTCGAATGGAGCGGATCCTGCGCCGCGCAGGATGGTCCTTGCGGCGGATCGGCGAACCTCGCGCACTAGGCTGCACCCTTGCGGTTGCGGGATACCTTGAAGTCTCAATTGAGAGTCTAGCGCGCGTCCGTGCCGCCGGTGGCCTTCAGGGTCCCGTGCTGTGGGCACCAGTCGCGCTCGCCGTCGCCTAACGTCAATCTCAAGACGAACAGCTCTGTTAGCTCTCAAGCGACATCGCTGGCTGCAGCGCGACACAATGCATTCGCCCACCTCGGAGAACGAGATAATGGACCAGCCACGCGCGCCTCGGATGCACGCTGTTGACCTGAATCAGCTGCGGTTTGCAGTCGCAGCCGCAGATTATTGGAATATTCGGCAAGCCGCCGAGCTACTGTCCATTCGACACTCGGTCCTGAGCCGATCTATTCGTGAGCTTGAGTATCGGATCGGCGTCACCGTGTTCGAGCGCTCAGGCGGAGGGGTAAAGCCAACGCCGGCTGGGCGAACTCGTTCTGAGGATGGCCAGGTTAATTCTGGAACAAGTCGATGTGCCTGTTGCAACAGCAAGATCGAATGGGCGAGGCGAAGCTGGCCGCCTTTCGATCGGCTTTTGCACCTCCATATCCGCCGGCAATCTGCGAGCGACGCTCACCGAATTCAAGAACCGGCAGCCTCAGGTCGAACTCGTAACGGTCGAGCGGTCACGAACGCGTCTCGCGACCGCGCTGCGAAATGGTACGGCGGACGCTCTCATCGTGACTGGGGACCTGCCGCTGCCGGATAATAACGTTCGTCCGCTCTGGAGTGAACGCATCCTGGTCTCTCTGCCGGAAGATCATGCATTGGCAGCAGGAAATGTAGTCTATTGGACCGACCTCCGAAACGAGACCGTCCTTCTAAGTCAGTACGATCCCGGACGCGAGCTTGAGGGACTCTTGATTTCAAAGCTTGTTTCTCCCGCGGAGCGTCCCAGGATCGAGCGCCACGACGTCAGCCAAGGTATCATCAAGAGTCTGATCAGCATGAAGCTCGGGATCAGCCTAGTGCTGGAATCAGATATTGGCGCGAGCTTCGCTGGCTTGGTCTATCGCGAATTGCGCGATGGGACGGGGCCTACACGCGTTGACTTTTCGGTACATTAGCGAGCCGATAACGATAATCCCGCCTTGAATGGTTTTCTTAAACTCTTGGCTGAACGCTACCCTTTGCTGGCCTCAGGCGAATGAACGGTGCGCCGGAGCTTCGCAAATCCGCGATCCGTAGCCATGAACCGCGCCAGCATAGGTGCGATAAGCTTGCCTGGATCACTGATAGGCTGCGCGGATTCACTTGCGAGGGCTTTCGCGTAGGCAACCAGATCACGATGCACGGGAGCTGGCAATTCAACAGTGATCTTGACGGGCTTGTCGTCGGACAGCGCTCCAATCTTAAGCTTAGCCATAGCTGCCGTCACCCCCTATACGATTCAAGAACGAGATCGCGATTAACGATCACGCGGACCGGGAATCCCGGACGGATGGTCAGCGTCGGCTGAATATTGAGGCTGCGACGGACAACTTGCTGGCCGGTTTGATTCAACGAGTCCCCGGCTCCGTGCCGCAAGGCCTGGATGATGGCACTGTCGTTGCTATTGGTGTCGGAGCCCGCGCCTAGCTCGGTGCCGACAGCGAGGAGCGTCGACAGGGCAGCAGCTTTGAGCAATTCGCCCCAATGGTTGTCGACTTCGTCTTCGAGACCGGCATATCCTGCCGCGTCTGCGCCCGGCTGCCGCTCGAGCACGATCGAACGCCCATTCGGCATGATGAGGCGGGTCCAAACCAGCAGGACGCGAGACTGGCCAAACGCGACCTGACTGTCATATATTCCGATGAGACGAGCTCCCTGCGGCACGAGCAGGAGGCGACCGGTTGGCGTGTCGTAAACGTTCTCCGTAACCTGCGCTGTGATCTGGCCTGGAAGGTCTGATCGGATTCCGGTGACCAGAGCGCCTGAAATKATAGTTCCAGCC
>NZ_JBFUES010000583.1:0-4796 GCF_056403875.1 Bradyrhizobium sp. P2_E8 | reverse complement strand
CTGCGCGCTGGGAGGGCTATTGCGGAAGCTGTACGGGGGCAAACGGATCTGCAAGTTCGGTTTTCCATTCTCCCGACATCAGATCGGCGCCGGGGTTCGCTCCCCTGGCGACCGGGGTGGCGGAAGCGGAATCATCCGCAGCGGCCGAGTAGCCGGATAGCACGGCGAGATCGCCCACCTTCTGCACGAATTCGTTGATCTTGCGCGAGGCCGCGGGCTTGATGGTGAGGCATCGCATTTCTGCCGCTCGCAGGGCGGCGCCGATGGCCGGCCGATCGGCGTTGGCAGCTTCGCCGATCAGCGTCCGGACCGCCGGAAGCACGTCGACGCTGGTGACGAGATAGCCCGTCAGCCGGCCTGTCAGCTTGTCCCTCTCATTGCGCAGCTTCTGCAGCAGCGACCCCGGCGACTTCGTGAACGTATCCAGGTCGACCTGAGCGGCACGCTCCGATAATTCGACGCACTGTGCCTGGCACGAGCTCGCTAGTCCGGCGACAGCCACGCCAATCGCGATGGCCGCCAGAAAGCGAAACCTCGTTAATTTATCCATTCGTCGAATCATGGCGTTGCCGCTCACGCATGTACCTCGGCTGGTTGGACAGAAACTACGGTGGGATCAGATCAGATCGTTTACCTATCTTGCTAAAGAACTGTGTCAATTTTTGTGCGGTGCAAAACTATATCTCCAAGGCCATGCTGCTACCAGCAATTTCTGCGTTAATGGGCAGTTCAGCAGTGGTGGATGATTAACGCCGGCCGCTCATTTTGACGGCAAGCGAGAGGCATTTTTTGTGGTGCGGGGACGGCACGCGAGGGGAGAGATCGAGCGTGTTACAACCGGCTGAAGGCCAGAGAATCAGCAACCGCGCGTTGCGCGGCGGCGGGGGCCCGTGAAACCTGATTCTGACCGAAGTTCTGATCGAGAATTGTGCGGATGGACCCCCGCGATAGGCAAGCCCTGCCGCCAGAAATCTTATGCTGCGGCGAGGGCGTTTGCCCGCGAAGTGAACACCGGTTCGCGTGCAGAACACGCGTCAAACAAGAAATAGAGTCCGTTCCGATTTGATCGGAACGGAGAGGCTCTAGTGAACCGCCGCGAGGCGGTTGGCCCGGAGGCGTTCGCCGCGGGGGCCGATCGCAACCCAGAAGCGCGGATTGGCGCTGGACTGCATCGAGATCCACTCATAATCGGGCGAATTCCACGGGCGGACGCTGCTCGACAAATTGTCGAGAACGACGTCGCCGTCGGAAAGGCGTGCGACCAGCACGAGATGCCCTTGTCCGCCGTTGGTCAGCACGACGGCAAGGCGCAATGCGCTTTGCGGCCAACCCATCGCAATCAACTTGTGCCGCTTGGTCACCGCATAGTCGTTGCAGTCGCCGGCGGATGGCGAAACCGTCCAATGGGCGGTCATCGGATCGGTGGGCTTGCGCATCGGCGAGATGGCTTCGTTGATCGAGGCGTTGACCGAGCGCAACATTTCCATCGCCCGCTCGGCCGACGGCAATGCCTGCTGACCACCYTCGAAATCACATTCGGCGCGGTAGTTCATGCAGAACTTGACGAACTGAAGCGGTGCAAGAGTGTTGTCGAATTCCTGGATGAACGCGGTCTGAGTCGTCCGCGCAAGATCGCCCGAGGCATCGGCTTCCGCCCTCGCAGCGGAGCCTCCAAGCAAGATTGCCGTCGCGAGCATCGGTGCAAACAAGAGTTTCATGTCGTCCCCCGTCATTTGTTTTTTGTGACGCAGGTTCCGGTGTCTCACAAAGTTCTTGGGCTTGGGTGTTTCGGACGGCTAAAATTGAATCTAACCGCCCGGACAGCGTATCTGCCCAGCCTGTCTTGGTTAATTGATAAACAATTTATGGGCCGAGCAAGTTCCCGGCCAAATGTTCACGACGCCTCGATTGGCGCCGCCGCTCCACTCACAGGACGACTGGGGGTCGTGAGACGTTTCAGTTTGTGGGACTGACCGACGTCAATACCGGCGTTCCTGCTTGCGCGGCGGCGGTGAACAGTGTCGTCGAACTGGTGCTGCTGGCGCCGGCGCTGAAGGTCGGCGTAGGGGGCGTAGGCGTCGCGGAGCCGGCGCTGCTGCTCGGCGTCGTTCCTTGTCCGCCACCGGCACTGGTGTCTCCACTCGCATCCGCGCCCGAGGTCGCTTCGGTCGGGATGTCTCCGGTGATGCTCGTGAAAGCCTGGATCAGCGGCGGATTCTCGGTCTTCAGGACGACTTCCTGGATTTGCTGGGCGAACGCCGGCTGCGTCAGCGCACACACCGATGCCGCGGTGCCCAAACCTGCGCCAATCGCGCGACTCTGATCTGCCGAACTTGCCTTCGAAAGCGAGGCAATGCCTTCGAGCGTCTCGGGCCGAATCGTCAGCATGTCGCGAATCTCGGAGGCGAGGCCACCCTGGCCATCCTTGAACTGATTGAGAAACGCGTCGGGATGCTCGAGAAACGAGATCGCTCGCTCTGCCGACACAAGCGACGAGTTCGGGATGCAACCTCCGGTTGCTGGTGCCGCGTTTACCGGCGCCGTTGCGCCGGCCGAAAGCACCAAAAGACCTAATCCAACAACAAAGCGCATCCGACCTATGCCCAATCGAGACAAGAAAATAACCAATTAAGCTAACTTAATCATAGTTCACTCATCATAACTCCGCCACCGTTTTTTCGCATTGATGACGGCAGACATTGCGCCAACCCACATCCGGTGATCGCGGCGAAAAAGACGCCGTAACCAGGTATCTGCAGCGAAAAGTCGATGCTGCTGTGAAGCAGCCCGAGCGCCGCGACGCTGGTACCGATGATGGGTATGTAGCGGTCGCGTCGCCGCAGCAAGCTGCCTCTTATCAAATGGTAAATATACCAGAGGCCGCTCGCGACGATCACGATCGCGGCAGGCAGGCCGAGTTCGACGGCGAGCTCCAGCGGTGTGCTGTGCGCGCGGTCCCAAACGCCGTAGCTGCCGAGCTCGGCAGGCCTGTAGGAGGGGAAGACGGCCTCGAAGCTGCCTAATCCGATGCCAAAGAGCGGATGCTCCCGGATGATCGCGATCGAGGTGCGGTACGCTCCCAGCCGCTGCTCGTCGACGAGGCCATAAGCAAGGATTCGCCCGGCGACCACGCCGCCGATCAACTCAAGCAGCAGCAAGGCGATGACCGCGGCCGCCGCGAGCAACGTCCATCGACGAAGCTTGCCGACGTCGAGCGGCGCAAGGTAGAGCCCCCCGGCCAGTAGACAAGCGCAAATCGACAGCAGCAAGCCCGCGCGCGACCCCGTCATAGCCGTTGCCAGCGTGCAAAGGATGAATCCGCCGGCGAGCGCCGCCGGCAGGGAGAAATAATATGAAAGCCGCGCCATCCGCTGATCTGAAGGCGGCGCGTCATGCCTATCCCTGCGATGCAGGAAGCGTAACAGCGGCACCAGGAAGAGCAGGGCGCAACTGCCCCAGAAAGTCGCAGCCGTATTGYGATTGACGAAAGTCCCGGTGGCGAAGCCTAAATAAGCCTCCTTGCGCTTGAACAGCAGGGTGCCGGGATCGGCGATCTGTGCCCAGATTCCGTAAACGGCATACGCGCAACCCGCCCAAGCCAGAATCCGGAGCAACTGCTGCGCGGCCTTCGCGTCGGTCGCGAGGAAAACCGCGCGGACGAATGCAAGCGACAGCAGCAAGGGGTAGCCGAACGCGAGCCAGGGGCCGGTGGCCGTCATCGAAATGCGGTGGGGGACCGTCAGGCCCAGAAATTGGGTCGGCAATTCCCACACCGGGTCGGCTTGTCCGATCGGTGGATCGGGCCAGGCTTGAAGCGTCACAATTCCGCCGATCATCGCGATCGTCGCGAATAGCGGGAGCAACAGCCCGACCTGCTCGCGGCTGGTGCCGCCGAGATCCGCGGTCAGCAGGCTGAACACGAGCAGGACGGTCCAGACGCAAATCCAGACGAGGTCGACCGATCCAAGTGGAAACGGCGCCAGCACGAAGACGGAAATTGCCGTGATCCGCGAAGCTGAATGCAGCACGTTCCGAAGGCCGGCGCGCCGGGTAAGGCTATTCAATTCACCGTTCCATGCAGCGGGATAAGGGCAATTGAGCTCGTGGCTGTTGGGATCCTATCGGCATGGTCCAGGCGACCACCTTGCCAAGGACTCTCCAAATTGATCTGCAACTTTGATCCTCGAATTCACAACCTGATAGGGCAAATTCATCGCCCGAATAATGTTTGGTTGATTTTAATCGAGACAGTAACGAGGTTCCCGGAGGCGCGCAAATCGGATCCAAGTTGCTATGACAGCAACGGCGAAGTCGCGCGATGGCGAAGGATACTCGCAAGACCTCAGGACACGGGCCACAGCGCTCGCCGCTCGCGGCGCATTGCCAATGGCTGCTCGATGCGCCGCGCCTCGCCGACGCTCGTCGCCGCGCTGCGCATCAAACTCCTGACGGTGCCTTATGTCATTGACGGCACGATGGATGGGCCATCGTTGCCCGCTCTTGTCGAGCAGATCCCCGCGCCGACGCAGCCCAGGCGATATCTCATTCTGCGCACCCACGAGATCGACGGGCGGTCGAAGCGGTCGGTGCCAAGGCGCTCTAGGCCAAAGAGAGCGCTGTGCGAGGAAGCGGCGCGCACCGAGACAACGCTGATCGGCAGGTTCATCGAGACATTTGCAATCGGGCAGTGTGCGAACTACTCTCCACACGCCGGATACGCCTCCTGATCCACTTCAAGTGGAAAGCGCTCTGTGTCGAGCATCGGGAACGCTTTGGTTGAATCCCGAGTTCACAGC
>NZ_JBFUES010000582.1:0-4802 GCF_056403875.1 Bradyrhizobium sp. P2_E8 | reverse complement strand
GGCCAGAAGTTCGGAATCGAGCTCGGTGGGACGGTATTAAGCGTCGAGCGCGTTCTAGACATCTTGCGCCGTCAATGGCCGCTGATCGCCGCGTCGGTCGCGGGCGCCCTGGTGTTGGTCTTCGTCTACCTGCTGATCGCGAAGCCGATGTACACGGCCAACGCCCGGATCCTGATGGACACCCGCCAGACCCAGGTGTTGGACAAGGACAGCGGCGTAAACAGTGCGCTGATCGACACCGGCTTTGTCGACAGCCAAGTCGAGATCCTCAGCTCGGACGATCTGATTCTTTCGGTCGTCCGCAAGCTGCGGCTGACCGAGGATTCCGAGTTCAACGGATCCGATCCCGGAATGGTCGGTATCATCCTGGGCAAGGTGCTTTCGCTGTTCGGATCCGATGGGCCGGCCTCGAARGAGCGGATCGAACGCGGCGTGGTTGATGCGGTTCAAAGGAATCTCAAGGTCGAACGCGTGCTGACGACCTACGTCCTGTCGCTGAGCTACCGCTCGGTGGACGGCGAAAAGGCTGCACGGATCGCCAACGCGATCGCCGACGCCTATATCGTGGGCGCGCTCGAAGCCAAGTACCAATCGACCAAGCGGGCCGGCGAATGGCTGCAGTCGCGCAGTGCCGAACTGCGCGAGCAGGCCACCGCGAGCGATCGCGCCGTCCAGAGCTTCAAGGCGGAAAACAACATCGTCGGCACCAGCCGCGGCCTGATGACCGAGCAACAGCTGTCCGACGTCAACACCCAGCTGATCCAGGCCCGCGCCGCCACCTCCGAAGCCAAGGCGCGCCTCGACCGCATCGAGGCGATCTCCGACAAGGACCTGGCGCAGCCGACCGTCACCGACGCGCTCAGCAATACCGTCATCACGAGGCTCCGCGCCCAGTATCTTGATCTGGCGGCCCAGTATGCCGATTGGTCGAACCGTTACGGCAAGACCCATCAGGCGTCCATCAACCTCGCCAACCGCATGGAAGAACTGCGCAAGGCCATCGCCGACGAGGTCCACCGTATCGCCGACGCCTACCGGAGCGACTACGCGATCGCCAAGAGCCGCGAATCCTCGCTCGAGGACAACTTGAAGGGGCTGGTCGCCCAGGCCGGCAATACCGGACAGGCCCAGGTCAAACTGCGCGACCTCGAGAGCGCGGCCGATACCTATCGCAACCTGTACAACAACTTCCTCGAAAAGCTGCAGAACGCGACGCAGAACCAGAGCTTCCCGATCAGCGAAGCCCGCATGATCAGCACGGCGGTCAAACCCGACAAGAAGAGCTCGCCGAAGGCGTTGCTGGCGATCGCCGGCGGCCTCGTCGGAGGCCTCTGCCTCGGCTTCGCTGTCGCCTTCTCGCGAGAGCTGTTGAGTGATGTCCTGCGCTCGCCCAGTGATGTCGAAGACGAGCTCGGCGTGAAATGCCTCGGTGTCCTACCCGACATTCGTCCGCCGGGCCAGGTCGCGCAGAAGGCCCTCGGGCTGTTGCCGAACGAAAGTCCGCCGACGAGGGAAAAGGAGACGCCGCTCTCGAACTATGTCGTCGACCATCCGTTCTCGCGTTTTGCGGAGACGCTGCGGAACATCAAGGTGTCGATCGACGTCGCGCGGCTGACGCGCGAGGTCAAGGTGATCGGCATCGTGTCGTCGTTGCCCAAGGAAGGCAAAACGACGGTCGCAGCCAATTTCGGACACCTCACCGCGCTGACCGGACACCGCACCCTATTGATCGACGGCGACCTGCACACCCGCTCGCTGACGCGCGAGCTTGCCCCCAACGCCAAGACCGGCCTGGTCGAGGCCCTCAAGGATCCGCGCTCGTTCGGCTACCATATCCAGCGCAGCAAGGAGACCGGACTGGACTTCCTGCCGTCATTCATGGTCTCCCGGATGGTCAATTCAGCCGACATCATGGCTTCAAAGGCCATGGCGGACCTGCTGCTGGTGATGCGGGAGAACTACGAATATATCATCATCGACCTCGCCCCGGTCATGCCGGTCGCGGACGCAAAGGCGGTCAGCCATCTCATCGACGCCATGGTCTACGTGATCGAGTGGGGCAAGACGACGCGAACTGCCCTGCAAGAGTCGATCTCCGGGTCGGAGGTCATCCAGAAGAAACTGTTGGGGGCTGTCCTGAACCGCGCGAACCCGAAGATGCTCAAGCGCATCGAGGCCTACAAGGGCTCGCACTATAACAGCTACTACGTCGAAGGTGCCTAGCAGCGCTGGCGCGTCCGACCGTCGCTTGCCGGCCAGCCCACACTGGCTGGCGCGCGGCGTCAATTGTGTGCTCGCCATTGCCGCCTTGAGCTGGGTGTGGTCGGTCTTTCCAGTCATCCCCGACCCGACGATTTCGAAGGTCGCCAGCCGTGTTGCGCGCGGTGAAAATTACGATCCCGCGCTGCTCCGGCAGATGGTGACACAGGACCTTGAAGCCGCCGAGCGTTCCTGCAATTCGAAGATCCTGCGCGAATTGCTCATTCTGCAGATTGGAGCAGCCGAAGACTCGGTTCGGGCCACCGAGCTGCGCCAGGCCGACCTCGACATCTCGAAGGTCGATGCCATCAGCAAGGCACTCCTCGGCTGCGCTCCCACCGAATCGATCGGATGGCTTGGCGTCTACTGGTCGAATATCCGGCAACAGGGATTTGGACCGCGAGCGGCGAGCTATCTCGGCCAGTCGTATCAATCCGCCCCGCACGAAGCCTGGATCCAGCTCATTCGCGCGCCGCTCGCACTGCGCTCATTCGGGGCACTGCCGCCTGCTCTCAAGGAGGCCGCCGTGCAGGATTTTGAGGATATCTTTCGCGCTAAGCTGTTTCCCAGCGCAGTAGCCTTGCTGAAAACCTCGGCGAGCGCGCAGCCGGCACTGCTCGATGCGACCTGCAATTTCCCCGAAAGCGATCGGCTTTTCTTTCTGCGTCTCGTCAACGATACGGGATCGAACATCCGGCACCGTTGCTATCCGTCGGATGACCGGCCGTCGTATATGCGGGAATGAGCGCGGCATTGGGCGCCGAATTCGGGCTTACGGGGCCCCACGATAGCGTTCCCGCAGCCGATGAGCCTCAATTCTCCGCGCGCTGAGGCTAGGAAGCCATGCGGACCTTGCCCATCACGGCARCGCCGCTGTTTGCTTAGGCGCAACCGTCGTTCCTGCAAGCCCAGGATCCTGATGGATGGCGAAGAGTAAAGCGGCCAGCGGCAGGATCCCCCGCCGCATCTCTGCCCGTCATTGCTTTCCCGGGATGCCCGACAGCCTCAGTAGGCTTCCTGGTGGATCAGCGCCAGCGCGGTCTTCAGGATGATCCTGATGTCGAGCCAGATGCTCCAGTTGCTGACGTACCAGACGTCATACTCGACCCGCTTTTCCATCAGATCGATGGTCGGCGTCTCGCCGCGGAAGCCGTTGACCTGGGCCCATCCGGTCAGGCCCGGCTTCATGTGGTGCCGGTACACGTAATTGCTGATGAGCTCGTCGTAGTAGTTGTCGTGCGCGAGAGCATGCGGGCGCGGCCCGACCAACGACATCTCGCCGCGCAGAACGTTCCAGAGCTGCGGCAGCTCGTCGATGCTGGTCCGCCGTAGCACGCGGCCGACACGGGTGACCCGCGCGTCGCTCTTCGTCGCCTGCGTGACGACATGGCCGTTCTCCGCCACCGTCATGGAGCGGAACTTCCAGATCTCGAACTGCTTGCCGTTGAAGCCGCGCCGGGACTGCTTGAAGATCACGTTGCCCTTGGAATCGAGCTTGATCATGATCGCGGCCGTCACCAGCAGCGGCGCCAGCAGCAGCAGGGCGAACGAGGCAAGGCCGATATCGAGGCAGCGCTTCTGCGCCTGCTCGAACACGCTGAGCGGCGCGCGCTGGATCTCGATCGCGACCGTGCCGCTGACCGGCTGGAATGGACGCGAGACCAGATCGGCGATCGGGAAATCAGGCAGAAGACGGATCGGCTGGGGAACGACGCGCAGGTGCTGGCTCAGCTTCTGAAGAAGCGGCATCTCGTCCCAGTCGATGACCAGGAGATATTCTTCCACGTCCGCAGTCCGGCCCTGACGAATGATGTCGCGAATCTCGCGATCCCAGCCCGCGCCCTCTTCGGACGGCTCGAGCACGAAATGCCGCACGACGTTGAAGCCGTGCTTGCGCAGATCCTTGAAGCGGGTCGAAGTGAAATCGAGAGGCTTGAGGCTGAGCAGCACGACCTTGCGATCGACCAGACGGCCCTTGGCATAGCTCGAGGTCAGGGCCAGGCGCCACAACACGCGCAGCCCGCCCAAGGCAACGCCGCCGGTCGCAGCGAACAGCAGCGTGGTTCCGCGCGACAGATCCGCGGACGATTTGAGCAGAAACGCCTCGACCGCGAGGATGGTCAGCGAGATCAGCCAGACCGCCAAGGCCTTGCGCAGCTGCCAGACCGTGCTCAACAGGCGATGGTGATCGTAGACGCCCTGGAAATAGGCGATCATCACGAACACCGCGCCGACGACGAGACCGGCTCCGATGGACGAATCCTGCTCGACGACAAGCACGCGATACAAACCGCTCGCCACGAAATAGCTGAGCAGCACGGCGAGGAAGTCGCCAGCGATCAACGCCACCTGGAGGGGTCTCTGGAGGGCACCGCGTCGGTTCGATATAGCCGAATAATAGTTTTCCGAACCGTAAGTTGCTACAGCCATCAGAACCTCGCTGCCTCGTCACGCACCCGCAATGAATTGCGAGTAAATCGATCCGAATTTTTTTCGACGTGCGCCGAAGTATATCTTAACTAAACAAAGCGACATTGCGGCAG